>PIVL01000240.1 GCA_003354145.1 Paracoccaceae bacterium | reverse complement strand
ATGCACGGTCCACAACGACCAAGAGGGGAACGGTCCGACCCCCGCCACTGCCCGTCATAATTGACATGCCGGGCAGTGGCTCCAGTTTCGCACAGGAGCTGGTCAATTCATAAGACAAGGGGGCCGCATATCCACATGATCGTCCCAGGCGGAGGGCTTTCGCCTGATGGCTCGCGTTGGGTCGCCTGCAGGCCGGGGTTCTTTCTGCCCGTAAGGGTTTTGTCCCGTCTGTTCCGGCGTTTGTTCCTGGAAGGGTTGATGGCCCTGCATCGCGCAGGCAATCTGATCTTCTTCGGTGATCTGGCCGGGTTGTCAGAGGCCGATGCCTTCGCCGCCTGGATCGCACCGCTGCGTAAAACTGAATGGGTGGTTTACGCCAAACCGCCCTTCGGCGGGCCAGAGGCAGTGCTGGCCTATCTCAGCCGCTACACTCATCGTGTGGCAATCTCGAACAGCCGCCTGATCAGCGCCGATGCCGAGACAGTCGCCTTCCGATGGAAAGATTATCGGATCAAAACTGGCGACCCACTGCCCGACAGTGGTTTGCCCGCAAACCATGAAAGGGGGCGATCTGTCATGCAGCTGACCACCGATGAGTTCATCCGCCGCGTCCTGATCCATGTGCTTCCAGATGGCTTCCATCGAATCCGCCACTATGGTCTGCGCGCCGCAAGACCAATATCGCGAAGATCCGCACGTTGCTCGGGGCAGAAATGGCCAAGCAGGATGACCGGCCAACCGCCGAGGTCATTCCGCTCACTCTTCGAGAACCTTGCCCAGAATGCGGCGGGCCAATGCGCATCGTCGAAATCTTCCGCCGTGGCCAGAAACCACACTCCCGCGCGCTGCCAAGAAGGCAGGCAGCATGATGGAACGCCCATCACTCCTCCAAAACTGGTTCCTGAAACGCACCTCGTTCCGGGCAGGGTCCGATTTGCGCTCTGCCAAAACGAACGCGCTCGAATGGCCCCGACAGACAGCAAAATTCGCCGATCAATATCGAAAATCAACTACAACCTGTTCTCACCTCGCCAACTCGCCATTGGCCATCCGCGCAGATAGCATCAACCGGAAAAACCCTCTTCATGCTTCCCCATAGGCACCGCTGATCCGCCCAAAACCAACCCCGCGATTTCCCGCTTGGAGCGCTTCTCAGATGCCAGGCAACGTTCCGCGTCACTCAAACGGCTCGAATGGCGTCCGAGAAACCTGCACCGATTCAGACGCGCGCCTGGTCGTTGAGATTGCGATGCCCGAATGGCCCATTAACTGCCTTGGACCAAACCACTGTCCTGTTTGCGGCATCAAAAAGGCCTAATCCCGGTATCTTACGGGCAACCTCGAAAAAAATGCCAGATATTGTGGTTGATCGGCACTAGCCGCGGAGTCGCGGGTTAGATACAAGTCATCCTGTCTCTTGGGGGGGGCATAAAGCAGGACTGATACATGCTGCGACTTACACTGACGACATTGGTTTTAATCATGTCGACCCATACCTTTGTTGACGCGGAAACGTCGCCCCCTCAAGTGCCGGCATACCAGCCGTCATCGCACTATGCGCATGGGTCAATCGCTAAACTCTTAAATCGTGTACCACTGGGCTATGGCCGTCTGACCACCAATGATCTGATTGGTGACGGGCAGGATCGCTGGCGTACTGGATCGGTAACGATATCACGCGCCTATGGATACGACGCGTGGACCGGGCAGGCACCGTCGCAGCTTGGGCAATTGCTGGAAACCCGGGTTCAGGGGCAGATCATCGCGCCGGACAATCTGCGAAAGGTCAATCCTGCGGATCGCCGCTATGCTGGTGCGTTGTCCTTTGGGTTGCACACCCACGCCGCCAACCGTGGCTTTGATTATGCGCTGGGTGCTGATCTGGTGATTATTGGCCCGCAGACCCATCTGGATGATCTGCAAACTACGCTGCACAAGATATTCAACAAACCCCTCCCAAGCGAAGAAGTGCTGGCGCTTCAGATTGGTAACAAGATTCGCCCAACGGCGGTTGGCGAAATTGGTCGGACCTATAATCTGGGCGAGGCGGTCGAGCTGCGTCCGTTTGGCGAAGTGCGCGCCGGGGATGAAACGCTGGTTCGCGTTGGCGCTGACATTCTCATTGGCTCTGTTGGACGTGGCGAACTTTTCGCGCGTGAATCCATTTCCGGGCAACGGTATCGGGTGATTTATCAATCCCAGCAGGGTCTTAGTCTGACGATGGGCGCGGATATCGCCTATGTTTCCGAAAGCGTCTATTTGCCCCAGGATCGCGGATATTCGTTGTCTTCGCATCGTGACCGTGCGCGGGCCGGGATCAACTGGCAAGGCGAAAATGCCTCAGCCTTTTATGGTCTGACTTATCTTGGCAAAGAGTTTGAAGCTCAGTCCGAAGGACAGGTTATCGGCTCGATCCGGGTTAAACTGAGGTTTTAAGAACACGCTCTAACAGGCCGTTTACAAAGCGCTTCCTTTTGCGAATCACCTCTGTTAACCCTTTTGTATTAAAAAAAAGAACGAGGCAGTAGGCAGGCATATGAAAACGGGCTTTCGGGGCACGTTTGTCATTTCCTGGTCGCAAACGAAGATAGACGGTCTTGAGGCCGCACCACTGGAGTCTCTCAATGTAGGGGCAGCTTGGTCTTGGCACGGTGAAACCGTGCAAGTGGATGGGCCAAGCGAGATACTGCGGCTGGATCAGGCAGACGGAGAAGCAAATTTACGCAAACGGGCAGCACGATCCGTTCGTAGACTTGTAGGGGCGGCGGTACAGAACAAGACGAATATTAAGTCCGTCAATATCGATGACCCCATTATGGACAGCAACTTTGTCGTAACTGACGGAGTGCAAAGCTATACGGTGACGCTGATTGAGGTAGAACCCTCAGCGCCTCCTTTATTGATGTTTCTTGATGAATTGCCACCGCGCAACGTCGGGCTATGGGTTGTCCACAAGTCGCTGTACAGTCGTATTCGGCGCGCTCAAGATCCAGAAGCGGGTGGGATTATCTGTTTCACTCCGGGAACCCGCATTGCGACACCAGAAGGTCCGATGCTGGTTGAAGATCTGCGTGAAGGCGATCAGGTTCAGACCCGCGACAGTGGGGCTCAGGACATTCTGTGGATTGGCTCACGTCACATGACTGGCGCGCGGTTGTTCGTCATGCCACGCTTGCGACCAATTCGGTTTAGCGCGGGTTCATTGGGTATCAAGCGTCCGGATCAGGAATTGCTGGTATCGCCACAACATCGGATGCTGATCCGCGGGCAAACTGCGCGCGCTTTGTTCAACACGTCCGAAGTTCTGGTTGCAGCCAGCGAGTTGGTCAATGGCACAAGCATTACGGTTGATCTGAATGTACGCGAAGTGAAGTATATTCATCTGCTGTTGCCGTCTCACCAAATCCTTTGGGCCAACGGCGTCGAAACAGAGAGCTTTCATCCGGCCAGCGCAGCGCTTACCTCGCTGGACAACACGAACAAAGCTCGCCTGTTGGCGCAGTTTCCGGAACTTAAAAGTGATCCGCTACACTATGGCGATTACGCCCGGCGCAATCTGACGGTTTCGGAATCCGCCATCCTGCGACACGAGGCAGCCTAACCTGGCTGCTAGCGCCCCAAAATAGCGCAAGCGCTTGTTGATACTATGTGTTGACACGGCGCACGCGCCAGCTATAAGCGCGACTTCATTGGTGTTGGTGGCCCCTGCAAAGGGTGCCCTGTCGGGAGCAATCCAGAGGACAACGCCCTTCACGCTCTCCACGTCCCGAAAAGTGGGAACCGGTTTTCGGACAAGACGGGGAAGCATAATAAAGAAGGAGATCAGCCGTGACCAAACGCACGTCTGCCAAATACAAACTAGATCGTCGCATGGGCGAAAACATCTGGGGCCGTCCAAAGTCGCCAGTAAATCGCCGCGAATATGGCCCCGGCCAGCACGGCCAGCGCCGCAAGGGCAAACTGTCCGATTTCGGTATCCAGCTGCGTGCCAAGCAAAAGCTTAAGGGTTATTACGGCGATCTGACCGAGAAACAATTCCGTCGCATCTACGCCGAGGCCGAGCGGGTCAAAGGCGATACCGGTGAAAACCTGATTGGTTTGCTGGAACGGCGACTGGACGCGGTTGTGTACCGTGCCAAATTTGTTGCAACCGTGTTTGCTGCGCGTCAGTTCGTCAACCACGGCCACGTCCGGGTGAACGGCAAAAAAGTCAACATTCCTTCGTACCGTGTCAAAGAAGGCGACGTGATCGAAGTGCGTGATCGCTCCAAGCAGATGGCGGCCATTCTTGAGGCAACTCAGTTGCCCGAGCGTGATGTGCCTGACTACATGGACGTCGATAACTCGAAACTGACCGCCAAATTCGTGCGCACTCCGGCATTGGGCGATGTGCCTTATCCGGTGATGATGGAACCGAACCTGGTGGTGGAATTCTACGCCAAGAACTAATACCTTCTAAGTATTGTTCTTATGAACTATTGAAAAGCCTCGGTTCTCCGGGGCTTTTTCTGTTTAGAAAGTGAAATGGTAAACGTTTCGGTCAGTCGACCGGAGGGTTTTTCCACCTCTAAAGCTAGCGAAGATCAATGACCTATGTGCGCAAAAGAGCCTAATGACTATGGCTAAGGTCGCAACGCGTGAAACGAAGGCACAATTGGTGTTTGCTTGTACTTTATTTGTTAGCGTTGCCGCTGCCACTTGCAGAATGTAGTGGATTCTGGGGGTTACCAAATAGCTCCTCTATTAACTATGTTGACGAGCAAGGCGCGAATCAACTAAATTTGACCCATTCAAGGGGTGACACACTATAGCGAGGAGTGTGTCATGCAGGATTTTCCAGAAACTACTTATCTAACCCAAGTGTTCCGCTTGGTGTCCGATGCCAGATTAGACTTCGGATTTATTGAGGGATTTGGCCTAGGGGCATTTCTTCTCGCAATCATAGCTGGAATGGCGATCAGAAGCCCAACATTTAATCGAATAAAACCAACAAGCTTATTCAAAGCGTTGTCAAAAGTGTGGCCTTCTTCCAAGCCAAATAAATGACGTGGCTTACAGTTAGTGTGCACACGCGGTCAACCAATCTGTACTTTGGCATTTACCCGCCACAATCGGCCCGGCGCAAACAACGGGCTTTCACAGTCTGTATGCATCAATAAATGCCACGCAAGCACCTGATTGCTGGACAGAACCGGCAGACCGGTCGCCTGTTCCACCTCGTCAATAATGTCCAGCGTGCGCAGGTTGGTGCAGGACAGAAACACCGCATCGCAATCGCTTGATACGGCCATTTCAATAGCGGCCTGTGCAATTGATTCAGGCGCTATGCGCACCACTTTGCTTTCTTCGGCTTCTTCAAAGCTTTCAAATGCGGTGACCGTGATGCCGTTTTCGGCCAACGCAGCGCGCAACTGGTCCGAGACCGAGGCGACATAGGGGCTTATCAATCCCAGACGTTTGACTTTCAGCGCCTGACAGGCGGCGACCAATGCCGACACCGGTTCGGTCACAGCATCCGTATGCGTGCCGGCCTGCACAAGTTCGGCAATCCGACCCGCCCCGATATGCGCGGTTGCGGACGTGCAGCCATAGCCAACCACCTGAAACCTCGCGTCCACCGGAAACAGGCTTGCGGCCTGCGTCAGCACCGTTTCCATGTTGCGCAGGCTCTCGGAACTCACGGTTGTTGCCGACGGCACACGTGAAACGAAAAGCTCGACACTTGGCGGCATGATCCGGCGCATGTCGGCTTCGATGCTTTCATCCGATTGCAGCACCACCAACCCGATCTGCGATCTGTCATTGGGTATCAGTGTATAGGGAAGCGCCATCAGATTTCCCGCAGGGCTTGGGGGCGAAAATCAGACAGAAACTGCGCCCCGGTTTCGGTTATGACAATATTCTCTTCATGCACCATCAACAGACCATCGCCCGTTGCAACCGCAGGTTCAAGCGCCAGAACCATGCCCGATTCAAGCAGGGTGTGGTCATCCTTGATGATTGAAGGCCATTCCGTCAGTTGCATCCCCACGCCATGTCCCAAACGACCCGCATCAGATCCGTCACTCCCGGCATTTACCACATCATTCATCGCGTGAAACAGATCAGAGATCACGGCTCCTGGCTTTGCAAGCGCCAAGCCAGCGTGGACGGCCTCCATCAGGCGGGCGTGCGCCGTTTGAAACGTGCCATCTGGCTTGCCAACACTAAAATTCCTGTCAAAATCGCAAAAATAACCATCCCAGACCAACCCGGTGTCCAGCATCAGAACATCCCCCGAACAAAGCGGCGTATCAGTCGCTGGCGATATTACGTCGCCATAGCCGCCTTGCCCCGCAGCGCCAGCCAGATAGGGCACCCAATCCGCGCCTTCTTCAAGGCACAGCGCCTGAAAGTGGCGAAACACTTGTGAGAGCGGAACGTCAACGGCTGCAATCTGGTCAACCCGCGCAAAGGCCCGTTCTGCAATCGCGCAAGCCGCACCAATCTTGGCGACTTCAGCGTCCGATTTTAAAAGTCGTAAACGCCGGACAATGGCTGCATCACCGGCTAGTTGGCGCGGTTTCAATTGGTTTTCCAGCTCCCGCAGCGCAGATAGCGGCATCCTGACATGACTTTCCATCAGATCGGGGACCCCAATCTGACCGTCCCGCTCAGTGAGCTGAACAAGCGTACCGCACAGCAACCCAACTCCATCATCGGTATAATCCGGTGCGCGCCATGTACGAATGTCGGTGATCCAGGTTTGCTGCATCAGATGCGCCCCAATAGCCGGGATCACCGCGATCGGATCGCCGGACAGCGGTATAATAAGGAACCAGGGACGCGTCGGGCTTTCCCAAAATCGCGTCAGAAAGCCCGTGAAATAGCGGATTTCCGGTTCCGTGGTCAGCAAAAGCGCCGAAAGGTTTGCATCCTGCATCATCTTTTGCGCGCGCTTTAGCCGGGCCTGAAACTCGGCTTTTGGAAATCCGCGTGGGGGATAGGCCATCATGCGCTGCTACCTTTCTGGGTCAGATCCACCTTATGTAAGCTGACCCAAAACGATCTGACAATTGGAAATGGGTGGTTTCCTGCCATTCGCTGTAATCTGAATGAACGACCAGAGCGCGCAACAAAACTGCCGTTCAAATTTCGTGTTTAGTTGGGGTGGAGGCTCAAATTGAAATTTGGCAGTACCTCACGGCGTATACCATATCGGCGACGTATAAGACCGTTCTTGCAACACAAGAGGTACTTCCGGGGGCATTTCGATGCCAAGGCGAACCTGATCAAAGGCTGTCCAACGCGGTGTCGGAATCTCAATGACCCGCGCATAATAGAAACTTGCCACCGAAGAATTGCACTTGCCCCCAACCTTGGACCACCTGGGTCTAGGCTTCCCCGGCTTTGATCAGATGTATTAGTTCCGACCTCATCTGACACTGCCCCCATTTCAGCGAACTGGAATGGGGGCGGCACATCTCTTGTTTGAGATGATGGTTACCGTTTTGATGGTGGTGCAAACCAAACCACAA
>PIVL01000239.1 GCA_003354145.1 Paracoccaceae bacterium | reverse complement strand
GCCGTTAAGTGTCGTTCTCATCTTCAGCTTTGGAGAGCGGGCACCCGCCGGTGGCGTTGTGCCCGCTTTCACTTTGGAACAATACGCAAACCTGCCTGCGCGCTGGGCCGCGTTCAAGAACACCTTGATTCTGGCCCCTGTGGGCACGATTGCTGCCCTGCTAATCGCCTATCCGCTGGCCTATTATCTGGCCGTCAAGGTTGATCCCAAATGGAAAATGCTCCTGTTGGTTCTGGTAATCGTCCCGTTCTGGACCTCGATCCTGATCCGCAGCTATGCGTGGATTTTCCTGCTCGGCGGGCGCGGCATACCCGCGCTTCTTGGCTGGATGGGTTTTGAAGGAATTCGCCTGATCAACACACCATTTTCGGTGTTGGTGGGTATAGTCTATGGCTATTTGCCTCTGATGGTTTTTCCGCTTTTCGTCAACCTGGACCGGCTGGACAAGCGCCTGCTTGAGGCGTCATCGGATTTGGGGGCAAAGCCGTGGCGAACCTTTGTTCAGATCACCTTACCCTTGTCTGTCCCAGGCATCGCCACGGGGTGCATGCTGGTTTTCATACTGCTGATGGGTGAGTTTTTGATCCCTGCCCTGCTGGGAGGTGGCAAGGTTTTCTTTGTCGGCAACGCGCTGGTTGATCTGTTCCTTCAGTCCCGCAACTGGGCCTATGGCTCGGCCGTCGCGGTGACGCTGGTTGTGGTCATGCTGATCACGGTAACGATCTATATGCGGCTGATCAGCCGCCTGGGGGCGCATCGTGAAGATGTGTCGTTGATGTGAGGCGCAAGAAATGAAGCTCTACGCCGCATTCGTATATCTGTTTCTTTATGTCCCGATCGGGGTCATTGCGCTGTTCAGCTTCAACTCTGGCCGCCACGCAAGCCAGCTCATGGGGTTCTCGACCAAATGGTATGGCAAAACCCTGTCAAACCCGTTTGTCATGGATGCGCTGGAAACCAGCCTGATCGTCGCCCTGGTTGCGGCCACCTGTGCCAGCGTGTTTGGAACCATGGCAGCGGTTGCCCTTCAGGGCATCAAAGGTCCGGTGCGCACAATCTTTGACGGCTTGATCTACATCGCGGTGATGATTCCTGGCATCGTCATTGGTATCGCCACCCTGATCGGCCTTGTGACGCTGTTTGATCAGCTCAACCCCCTGATCACGGCAATCTGGCCAGACGGGTTCACACCACCAAAACTCCATATGGGAATGGGGACGCTGATTGCGGCGCACACGATGTTCTTGATGGCGCTGGTCGTCATCATCGTGCGGGCGCGCCTTTCCGGAATGGACCGCGCTTTGACCGAGGCTTCATCGGACCTTTACGCCACTCCTTTTGGCACCTTTCGTCAGGTAACGCTGCCGCTGATATTTCCGGCCGTTCTGGCGGGCTTCCTGCTTAGTTTCACTTTCAGCTTTGATGATTTCATCATCGCGTTTTTCGTGGCCGGTACGGAAACCACATTGCCGCTTTACGTTTTCTCGTCCATTCGCCGTGGCGTCACGCCTGAAATCAACGTCATCGGCACCATGGTGCTGGCCGTTTCCCTGATGCTGCTGCTGATCGCGCAGGTCCTTCTCAGACGCGGAGGGAGAAAATCCAAATGACGCCTGACCTTGCAACAAACACGAAAGCGAATGCCACGCTGCTTGCAGACAGGGTGGCTTTTGTAACTGCCGCCGGATCCGGCATCGGGCGGGCGGGCGCAATTGCTTTGGCGCGGTGCGGGGCGCATGTCGTGGTGACCGACCTTGATGGTAAACTCGCAGTGGAAGTTGCCGCCGAAATAACCTCTCAGGGGCACAAAGCATCCTCAAAGCAGCTGGATGTCACCGATGATGACGCGCTGCAATCCACAATCGAAAGTGCCATCGCCCGATATGGGCGCCTTGATATTCTTCATTCCCATGCCGGAATTCAGATCGAAGGCACGCTTGAACAGGTTTCCCCGGACGCCATGGATGCGTCATGGGCACTGAATGTCCGGTCTCATTTCATGGCGTCGCGCGCGGTGGTCGGCCAGATGAAGAAACAGGGCGGCGGCAGTATCATTATCACCTCGTCAAATTCCGGCGTCCAGTTTGACCGCGAAATGATCGCTTATGCGACCACAAAACACGCTGTTGTCGCCATGACCCGCCAGATGGCCGCCGATTATGCCAAACACAATATTCGCTTCAACGCGCTCTGCCCGGGTTTCGTCGACACGCCGTTCAATGCCGGGTTCGAGGTGCAGATGGGCGGACGCCCGGCGCTTGAAGACTATATCAGCAAAAACATCCCGATGGGCCGGTGGGCAACGACGGATGAAATATCCGATGCGATCGTTTTCATAGCGTCCGACATGTCATCATTCATGACCGGTCACGCCCTGGTCGTGGACGGTGGTGAATGCATTTGAAAACAGGATCCCGGCTCTTCGGTTCGAGCGGTTCACAGTAGGAGGAAACCCAATGTCCAGCAGCACAAATTCCGGCGCAGGCCGCCTGGCGGGCAAGGTCGCCGTCATAACCGGTGGTGCCACTGGAATGGGGCGCGCGACGGCGCTGGCCTTTGCCGATCACGGCGCCAAGGTCAGCATCTTTGATATCCAGGAACAAGAGGGTGAGAAAACCGCACAGATGATCCGCGACGCCGGTGGCGAGGCCGTGTTCATCAGGGCAGACGTCACCAAGGCCGACGACATCGACCACGCGTTTGACGCGGCTGTAAAGGCCTTCGGCCCCTATAACGTGCTGTTCAATCACGCAGGCACCATCATCGTGAAACCGCTGCATGAGACGACCGAGGCCGAATACGATTCTCTGATGGATATCAATGTTAAGTCGGCGTTTCTTGTTTGCCGCCGCGCGGTCAGGGAAATGGGCGACAATGGCGGCGGATCAATCGTTATCACGTCGTCCATCGCGGCAGAGCTCGGCTATGCGCTTGAGTCGGTCTATTGCATGACCAAGGCGGCGGTGCTTCAGTTATCCAGAACGATTTCAACGGAGTACCGGGACAAAGGAATTCGGTGCAATGCCATCTGTCCGGGGTTTGTGGAAACCGCCCACGGACTGAAGGAAATCGCGGAACTGGATGCCGCCGGGCAGGAATGGGAGGATTCAGGCATGGCCGAAACCCAGGGGCGCATATGTTACCCGGAAGAGGTTGCAAATACGGTGGTGTTTCTGGCGTCTGACGAAGCCAGTTTTGTAAACGGTACAGCGACCTATGTAGATAACGGGTGGCATGCCAAGGGATAGGTTTGACGCGCTCGCCATTGGTCATATCGCAGGCGCGTCAGGCCAGGGTTAGCCACCTAGTTCCAGATCATATTTTACGGTTTTGAACGGCACGCCATCGGGATCAACTTTGGTATCGAGTTCACGGGCATAGCGATGGCCTTCATACACAGCCGCGGCGATGGTGGCCGGGCCGTAGCAGTCACCGATACGGCGCACGGATTTGATGCCAGCGTCTTGCAACCTGGCGGGGTCTTCCATCAGCGGAGAATAAAGCACGTCATTGGGCAGGCGCATGGTTACTGGCACCAGATCGCCCGGGCGTTTCAGTTTTTCGCCAGTGACGAGGTTCACCAATTCGACGTCACCCGCACCAAGCGCCACCACAGAATGGCGAGGCAGGATTTCCACCCCAAGTCCAACAAGCCGCTTTTCGATGTGTTCCTGTTCCAGTGTGTGTTCGGTCCAGCTGCTCACACATAGTCCCGGTGTTACCAGTGTGACCTGATAACCTTCTCCTGCCAGAAGATCGGCCATCATGCTGCCCATGTAATAATGGTCGTCATCAAACACCACAACTGGACCCATTTTGGGGCGCTTGCCGTCCATGATGTCGTCCGGGCTAAGGGCGCGCGGAAATTCAGCCCCCGGAATGGGCGCGCGGACATGCCGCCCGACCCCGTCGCGACGCCAGGTGGAACCGGTGGCAAGTGCCACATGATCCGCGCCAAATTCCAGCACATCTTGTGCGCTCAGTTCGCTGTTAAGATAAAGGTCAACATTGACCATGGGAGCGATCTGGCCAAGCCGATAGTCGCGTACTCGTGCCCAGGCATTAAGGTTGGGCAACGCGCTTTCGCGGCTAACACGCCCGCCAGCCTGCGTTCCGGCTTCGGCCAGTGTGACGCGGTAGCCGCGCTTGCCCAGTTGGTGCGCGGCCTCTAACCCGGCGGGGCCGGCGCCAACCACCAGCACATGAGAGTCTGATCCTTTCGCCTTGATCTGTTCAGGATGCCAACCCTTGCGCCATTCCTCGCCCATTGTCGGGTTCTGGGTACAGCGTATGGGGGCGGAAATATTGTTCCATGCCGCGCAAATGTTGCAGCCAATGCATTCGCGGATGTCGTCAACACGGCCTTCCTCGATCTTTTTCGGCAAAAACGGATCAGCGATTGACGGGCGTGCTGCGCAGATCATGTCGACCAACCCCCGTTTGATTGCAGAAACCATGGTATCGGGCGACGTATACCGCCCCACTGTGGCGACAGGCTTACTGCTGACCTGTTTGACGAAAGCGATATAGTCTTCCTGATAGCCTTCTGGCGCAAAACGCGAGGTCTTGGAATCGTTTGACCAGTCAGCAACATTGACGTCCCACATGTCGGGCATTTCCGCCATCATTTCGATCGCGTCGCGCCCTTCGTTTTCCCATTCCAATCCGTCAGGTCCCATCATTTCGTCAACCGCAAAGCGTGCAACCACACCCATGGTGTCACCCACGGCATCAAGTGTGTCTTCCAGCAGTTCACGATAAAGCCGCAAACGGTTTTCCAGACTGCCGCCATACTCATCGCCACGCTGATTATGACGGCGTGACAGAAAATGCGACGGCATCGTTCCATCGTGCCCAGCGTAGACAACAACGATGTCAAACCCCGCCTTGCGCGCGCGCAAGGCTGCGTTGCGGTGCCAGCGGCGATAGGCCCGGATGTCGGTCAAATCCATCGCTCGCGCCTGTACCGGATGATCGAGCCATGTGACCGGGCGATGCATCGGCCCGATGGGAACCTCGCGGCTATAGATATTGCCCGTGTCGTGACCATTATGAACCAGCTCGATAGCCGCCAGACTCCCGTGTTTGTGCACCTCATTAACCATGCCAGCCAGATAGGGAACATCCATATCCCCCCAAAGGCGGGTTTCGGTGAATGGCTGAACGTCACCCGTGGGGTGAAAGTCGCATTGCTCGGTCGCGACAATGCCCCAACCACCTTCGGCCTTCATGCCACGCATGGCGATCATGCTGTCAGGAAACAAGCGGCCCATGCCGTTGCAATGCGGTGCCTGATAGAACCGGTTGGGCGCTGTGACCGGGCCGATCCGGATAGGTTCAAACAGAATATCATAGCGTGGATCACGGGGCATTGGATCACTCCTTCAGGTGCAGTGTGTTGGTAGATATATTACGGCCAATTGCGCTTGACCTATCCATGCGTGGCGGTTTTGGAGAACAGCTGAATCACCACAATTCCGATGAGGATAAGCGCTATTCCCAGATACGCCGGCAGATCAAGTCTCTGATCAAAAATCACGCGGCCCATTCCGGCGATCAGGGCGATGCCCACGCCGGACCATATGGCATAGACGATACCAACCGGCATGACCTTCAGCGTCAGCGTCATGAAATAGAATGACACACCATATCCAACCACAACAATGGCGGAATATCCGAGTTTGGTGAATTGCTCACTGGCCTGAAGCGCCATGGTCGCCACGACCTCCATTAGAATGGCGAAAAGCAGATAGATATAGTGCATGTTCCCTCCACGGGATGGATGATCAGGCGATCAAGCCCATCCGAAAACGCGACATCGACGCGTCGCCATCTGGGCGTGCCACGTTTGGTATTGATACAGGTTTCGTCAGAACCGTACATGACCTGTCACGCGTCAAGAATGGCGTAATGCTTCTTTGCGTGGCTTGGGATGTTCCAACTGCAAACGGTTCCCTTGGGCACGAAAAAGCAATCCCCGCCACGGAATGTCTGCGCAGTTCCGCCCTCTTCGGTAATGGTCACTTCGCCGTCAAGCATGCGCACGAACTCATGGGTGGGAAACGGCAGCATCTTGCTGACCATCGGGCCGCTCTCCCAGGTGCCGACGTGGAAGTTTCCGGCATCGTTGGTGAAAATTGTGTGGTTCTTTTGTTGTGGCGCGGCGCCTTCGATTTCGAACGGGTCGGTTGTGTCCATTGGTGCCAGCGCCACATCGGCATCAAGCACGCGAACGCCGCCATCTGGCGATGCGATTTTCGGCGTTTCGGCCGTGGGATCAAGATACGTGATGTAAAATTTCTTGAGATAGCCCTGCTGATGCCAACTGGTAGGGATTGCGTTGCGGAAATATGCACAGTCATTCTTGTGTACTGACACCGCATCCCCGTTGTCGTGAACCATCCTGAATTCACCATCAAGAACCCAGATGAACTCGTCCCCCGGATAGGGGCCGAATGCCTCTTTCATGGTGGTGGTATCCCACACGCCCACACTCAGACCGATTTCGGGGTCACTAAAGTAAACATGCCCATTCTGTATCGGCAAAGGCGATCGGAAATCGGCCGGGTCCAATTCCATTCGGGACAAACCGACATCAGCTGGCCCGTTCAGTTCTAGGCGTATGATTCGCTTTTCGAGACCCATGATTTCCTCCAATGGCTAGTGCTGGAACAGGCGCACCGATTTTTGGATGCTCCCCGGGCTGCCTTCCGAATTTCCCGAGACGATGTATTGACTCGACTCAAAAATCAACCCATCAATTGAATAAACGTTCAATTGGTCAACTGGAGTCAAACGCAAATAGGGATAGGGTTTCGCCTGATTGTGGCGTTGTTATTTGCCTTGACGGCCAAGTCACTCCGGTCCCGGATAAGGGGCCGGACATAAGCCCGAAAAACCGGGCGCAACAACACAGGGAGATGAATAAATGGATGTAGTGGACCAATTGGGGGAAATGCGCGCGGGAAAGCTGTCGCGCAGGAAATTCACCAAGGCACTGATGGCGGCCGGGATCGGCGTCGCCGCAACCCCCCTAACCTCGCGCATTGCCAGCGCGGCAGCAGATGATCAGGGCACTTTCTTTACCTGGGGTGGCTATGACATTCCGGAACTGTTTGGGGCTTATAAGGAAAAGCACGGCGAGTTGCCGAATTTCGCGACTTTCGGCGGGAGCGAAGAAGCCCTGACCAAAATGCGCGGCGGCTATGTTGTTGATGTGTCACACCCGTGTAACGCTGGCATTCCGCGTTGGATTGCTTCGGGCCTGTTCCAGCCGATTGATACATCGCGCCTGTCGAACTGGTCCGATGTGATGCCAGAACTTTACAATCTTGATGGCAACGTCGTGGACGGTAAACCGTTTTTGGCACCGTTTGACTGGGGTCAGACCTCGATCACTTACCGCACGGACCTTTTTGAACTGGAGGGCGAAGAATCCTGGGATATGCTTTGGGATGAGCGCTACAAAGGCCAGCTTGGAAGTCTGGCCTCAGGTGGGGATGCCTGGTGGTGTGGTGC
>PIVL01000238.1 GCA_003354145.1 Paracoccaceae bacterium | reverse complement strand
TTTATTATCGCTCAACTCAATGTCGCAATTAGGATCACAGACTTCCCAGTCTGGTTCATGATCAGGATATGCCATTTTTCAATTCTCCGTTTTAATCGGATCGGTACAAGTCAGGACATTGCAACACTGCACTGTCTCTCTTGTACCTCCCCCCACAATGTCGGATCAAACCGACGTCCAATTGAAGGTAAAATTTACCCTTCACATACAGTTCACCAAATCGAGTGCCTTAAAAATGCCCCCTTTTGGGGATCATTTTGACAAAATTGAAGAAACATAGGTTTCAAAATTGGAAACAATCGCAGTGATTTGCGCGTGGAACACGCTGCCAAGCGCAAGCCCGGCAGTCAGCACAATCATCATCCAGATACTGCGGCCTCTCCGGGCTGGTTTGGCGCTGTTCTGTTCGGCCACAACCTGAGACAGGGTTTGACGCAACACCGGCTCAAATTCGATTCGCAGCGCCCCTTCCATCCGGTTGACGGCATCTTCCAGCCCATCGATTCGGGTGCTTAGCATGCTTCGGTCCGTCTCTGCCTTGGCGACATACATCTCGCCAACACCTTGATTAAGCGTTTCAAACAGCTTGATGATCCGCTTGTGTAGCTCAATCACATCACTGCGCCGCGCCAAAGCGGCCTCGCCTTCTGTCAACATCCGCTGCAGCAGCCGCAGATCCGCTTCGTTCAGCGATGGCCGCATCTGAGGTTTTGCCGGAGTGTCTGAATTATCCGAGTTGTCTGACGCGCGCGCCGAAGCCTGCGCCGAATCCTGCACCGAATCCTGCGCCGGCTCTAGTGGCTCAAGGCGGGCGGGACCCTCAGAACGGGTTTGGTTTTGATTCTGTGGATCCTGGGCTCGCCGGTCCGCATGCGCTTTGAGCGGCGACAAACCAGCCTCTGATTCTTCATAGTCGGTTTTGGAAAAAATCTGGTTCATAATGCACGGCCCCCCGAGGCCTGCCAAGTCAACATATGTGCCATTTCAGCACGGCAGCCAACGTTGAGTTTTGCCAACACCCTTTTGGAGTAGGTGTTGAATGTCTGCTCCTTCAATCCTGCAATCCGGGCCGCCTGCCGGTTCGGCAGCCCCAGCTGCATCAACCCTGCAACGCGGGCTTCAGACGGGGTCAGACCCATCTTGATAACCAGCATTTCGATCCGTTTCCGGTCCGGTTGTTGCGGTATGATCGCCACTACCAACGGCATCGCGTCGCTCGACGCCCGATAGCACGACAGTGACACTGGCACCTTGCCCTCTGCCGCATTCAGAAACAGGATGAAATCCGTATCACTTGCGCTTGGTTCAATCAGGCACGCCTTGATTGCCTTTGCAAAGGTACTGGTTTGCCGTGGCGTGTTACAGGCCAACCCTGTCGCAGTCTCACGCAAGACCGCGCCGGCCTCCAGCATATCACGACCCGACGCATTTACATGTAAAACCTGACCTGCGGCATTCAACACAAACACGGCGGCATCGGTTTTTTTCGACACCGTCCACAGCAGCGCACTCAGGGCTGCCTTGGCCTCCGGGCTGGCAACTTCCTTCAGGCAGTCTTCTCGTAAAACCGGCCAGATGGCCTCAATAATGCCGGCAGTCAGATCCGCAGGTTTACCTTTACGCAGGCGCAGGTAAATATGGTCAACCGATCCGTTCTCAAAGGTACAGGCATACGCAAGCCAAGTTCCTGGACGGCCGTCTTCTGCCAAAGGTGGCAGATTTCCAATGGTTGAAGGATCAAGCCGATCAAGCGAGGTAATCTTCCCCGGTTCCTGATCAACACGCGCCGCAACGGATTGTAGCGCACATATGTCCGAATACGGTGTAGAACCTGACGACTTGATTGCCAGGTTCCCACCAAAAACGTCAATCGAGATATAAGCGGAATCGGTAAAAGTCGCCAACGTTCTGCGTAAAATAGGTGACTGCACGAAACCGGCAACCGAAACGGTTGCTCGATTCAAAATATTCATAAATTCCCCCCGGGATTCAATACAATTAGATATAGCACATTACCGGTGGGGCGGGAGAGCGCATCAGTATTACCCCAAAAGAGAAAGTATTACCTTGGAGAAGCCATATCTTACGTAAAATATGTGTGAAATATCGAATTTCTTACGAATCGACTTACCACGCTGACCCACTATAGATTGCGTGTCAAGTTTCGAGAACAACTTAGGGAGCTGCTCTTAGTTTATTCAACAGTTTGTTTCCAAATACGCAACTAATTCACATTTGATCGAGGTATAACCTTAACCATTTGAAGGGGTGTAATTTTCCCCATTACTACTGTGTAGTAACGGTCCCCAGCCTCAGCGGAAGGGGGGGGCCATCCGAAAAAGGCAACAAATTTCTTTCAATAGGGGACTGCATATATTAATAATTGGTGAAGAAAACCTTAAAACCATTTTTTTTGACTCTAAGCGGTTTTGTGCGAGTCTCACGTAATTCGTAGGCACAATCCCGCCCATTAAACATTAAAGCGAATTTGTTCGCTATTTTACTTACGCTATAGGACGAGTCTGATGTCTTTTTTTATTATTAGCCATAGTCATATGGTCCGGGATATTTTGCGCTCAACATGCAGCTTGCGAGATATTGAAATAACTGAAACTTGTGAGGACAGCAGCAAGCTTGGTGCTGTTCATGAAGGCGATGTTGTGGTGCTGCACACTGGCCGCGCAATAGACGACGCAATAGATCAGGTGGCCCATCTACGTACTTTGTGCTCAGATTTACGCATCGTGGTTATCACATCCGATGCGGTCATCACACAGATCCGCGATCTGTTGTCTGACAAGGTAGAAGCAATCATGCCCGAGAACAATTCTGATAGTGCCCTGATTGGTGTCCTTGCGGTGGTGAACGAAGGCTACAAAGTCGTGCATGCCTTGGCTGACCAAGACCCACCAAAAACCGACAATACCCGGTCGCTGAGTCTACGCAAGGCACGCGCCAACGGGATGAGAAAACCTATCGTTACCCCCTTTGTGGGCACGAAGGCCAGCCGCCCCCTTTCACCGCGCGAAAGCGCCGTTCTGGAAAAGCTACGCGACGGTGGTTCAAACAAGGATATCGCTAACGACCTTGGAATCTGCGAGGCCACGGTCAAGGTCCATCTGCGCACCTGTTTTCAAAAGATTGGCGTCAAAAACCGGACTCAGGCCGCTGTTTGGGCGGCTGAGCGCCTTTAAAGTTTGGCAGGGAGCTGGCTGGGGTTCAGGAATTCTGGGGTTCAGGAATTGTCGGCGAGCCAGCGACGCAGCCGATTTAACAACCCCGCATCCACCCCGGGCCCGCTGAGTATGATATCGCCCTGCCCGCTCATGGCAACGGCGACGCGACCCGTTGCTACGGCTTTGGCTGGCCGGGCAACTCTTTCAGAAGCAGCCAGCACGGTTTCAATTACTGCTGCTTCAGCCTCCTGAGTAGTCGGCGCATTGCGCGCAAGCGCGCTACTCAACCGGGCAGCGCAGGTTGCATCCGCTTTCAGCATTTTGGACAATCGCAGGCCCAGTCGTTCAGGAATGGCCCCGGCAAAACTCAGCGCATCATCCAGATGGTGATAGATCGGCAGGAACGACCGAATCTTGGAGCGCTTTGCACGACTGGCAGCGCCAAAGAGTGCCAGCAGGGCCGCCTTTTCTTCGGCATAAACCCCCAGTTCGACGGCTTTGGCAGCAATGCGCGCGCGTTCGTAATAGCTCAGACCAACACGAATCTCGTTCTCTTCGACCATCGACAGGTAGGCATCGGCAGCCGTCTCAGGGCGGCGCAGCATCGCCTGCACATGTCCAAAGCGTGCGGTATCTCCGGTTTCGCTTAGCAGCTGACGCAGCGCTGTCAGGCGGCGCCAACCCGAGATCAGACCAAACCGAGCCTCGCCAAGCTGAACCAATTCAACAGGCTGTTGCTGGCCTCGTGTGGCAATGCTTTGCATCAGCCCCTGCATTTGCTGATCGTCTGAGATCACTCGGTCACGCACCAGATAATCATCCTCGATCTGGTCCAGGGGCACCATCTGGATCAAACGGCCACTGTCGCGAGCCTGACGCATTTCATCCGCCAGATCTTCAAGCGCCGCCGCGACCGCCGTATCCCCCGATATCTGACTGATCGGTCCGCGTCTGGGCCCCGAAGCAAAGGCGGGGCTGGATTCTGATGCGCCATCAGGCGTCAGATAATCGGCCCGTGCGGAGGTCAGTCGTTTGCGTTTCGCCATGATAGTCTCCTTGCGGTGGCATGTTTCGCCTGCGAAACAAATCGATCATGCAGAGGCTTTGACTGCCTCTTGCTGTGCCAGTTCATCGCGCCGCCAGACCCCCAGCAACAACCGCTTGAAGGCGGCGTAAGAGGCATCGAACACCTCGCGACCGCGCACATAGGTCTCGCGGTTGAAATCACGATAATCGGCCTCGTAGATGCCGTTCACCTGCTCGCTGGTCTGCCCGACAAGAGCAGTATAATCCTGTCGCTGCGGGCTAAGCGAACGCCCTAGATAGGCTTGCATCAGGCTGGCCATTTCAGCCTGCTGGCTGCCATCATAACGGGTGATCAGCGCCCGCACGGCGTCCCATTCAAACGCCATCTCGGGTAGGCCCAAGGCGCGGGTCGCAACATTTTCGCCCTCTTCAATGGACTGAAAGGTGCTGTGCAACATGTCGAAAAATCGCCCCGTGCTGTCGAACTCAAGAAATGAGGCGCCAAGCGGTACCAGCAGCAGATCGGCCGCGGCCAATCCATTGATGGTCAGATAGCCAAGCGCAGGCGGCGTATCGAGGAAGATCAGATCGTATTTTTCCAACAACCCGTCGGCGACCAGCATATCGCCAAGGGCGTCCCACAGTTTCCAGGACCGCCCCTGGGTACGCCAGACCGGGATTTGAAATTCGGCCCAATAAAGATTCAGCTGCGCGCCGATCAGATCGATGTTGGGCCAGTGGGTGGGTTGCACCAGATCTGCGGCCGACATCTTCAGGGCTTCGCTCAGCGGGTCATCCATGGGGATCGGTGCCTCGCCGCGATCCATCCGGGACTGGTTCACCTGACGCAAGTGCAAGGCATAGTGACGGGCGATCAGCGGGAACACGGTTTGCCATTCATCTTCAACCTGGCCGCCAAAGATCGAAGTCATCGAGCCCTGGCTGTCAAGATCAATCACCAGCACTTTGTAGCCATCCAGGGCGGCCGACATTGCCAGATGTGTGCAGGTTGATGTCTTGCCGACCCCACCCTTGAAATTTGCCACCGCAGTGATTTTGGCCGGCAATCCCTTGGGTCGGTAAGGTAGGTATTCTTTTGCCTTGGAACCGGTCGAACCAAAATGCGCCCGCAGACGCAGTACCTCATCAAGCGTGAACCATTTGGCACCGCTTTTGGTTTCCGATTGCCCCTGGGGAAGATCTGGATTCTGTTTGAGCACGCGGCGGAAGTGAGCGGTGGCCACAGGGATCAGGTAACGGGTGATTTCCCAGGTTGAAAAAAGTCGCAGCTTTTTGTGCCCGTCGCTTTCCAACCCCCGGCTTGCAAGGTCATTTCGTCCCTGAGTGCAGGCTTTGGCCAATGTGGAAAACCCTGCCGTCGTCATCGGATCTTCCAGATCGGACAAGGCGGTATCGGGGGAAATATTGAAGTACGGTGGTAGCTTGGTTTCCATAATTCACCCTGCCATGTATGCTCTTTTCGTCAATATACCTGAAAAAGCCGCACATGAAAGCATAATGCACACAATTAGGAGTTTTCTCAGCATTTACATGGGTTTTAGGTGGGTAACTAAGGGGTAAAAGAAGTGTTGGAAAATTCTTTTGGTGTTAAATATCTGTTAGATTATAGTTACGGGTTTTTGGCATATCTTATAACATGCTGTTTTTTATAGGATAATCACTCCTTAAAACGGGTGACGTGACTCTGAACCCCCGATAAAGCGACTCTGAACCCCCGACAAGATGATTCCGAACCCCCGATCAGCGTGCTGGACGCAGCTTGTGGATAACTTTACGGTAGCGTCAATAAAACCACGAACCGATTCATCGGCAATAAACGGGCGAACATGAGCAGTACACATCTTCCAGACCGGCCCGATCTCGGGCGGTTCTTCTTATGCGACATCTTTGATGCGTTGCCAAAAAACGATTTGGCATCCATGGAGCATCCGTTGTTTTCGCTTTCGACACGGCCGGATCGTACGGTGGTGGAATATGTGCATAACGATGTGACGGTACAGGTCACGCCGTCGGTACGTGGACGGGCCACGATCCACGATAAGGACATTCTGATTTATTGTATCAGCCAGCTGATGGCGGCGCTGAATGCCGGACGGGATGTGGCCCGCACCTTGCATTTGCGGGCTCATGATCTGCTGATTGCGACCAATCGCGAAACTTCGGGCGATGCTTATCGGCGACTGCGTGATGCATTCGAGCGACTCGCAGGCACCCGGATCACCACCAATATCGTCACCGGTGAGACCGACACCACAGCGGGTTTCGGGCTGATCGAAAGCTGGGAGATCGTGCGCCGGGCGCGTGGGGGCCGTATGGCGCATGTGACGGTGACCTTGTCGGACTGGCTGTTCCGCGCAGTGCAGACCGGAGCAGTGCTAACGCTGAGTCGGGACTATTTCCAATTGCGCCGCCCGCTGGAACGGCGGGTTTACGAACTGGCGCGCAAACATTGCGGTCGCCAGCGTGAATGGCGCATTTCGGTCGATACGCTGCTGAAAAAATCTGGATCCACCAGCCCGCGCCGGGTGTTCCGGGCAATGCTGCGCCAGATGATCGAGCGGGATCATCTGCCAGAATATCATCTGGAAGAAATGCCAGGTGATATATTGCGGGTCACGCCGCGCCGGGTAGTGATTGAAGGACCGGACCAGCCGACCCTGTCACCTGAGGCGCTGGAAGAGGCGCGCGCCCTTGCCCCGGGTCATGATGTTTATGCGCTCGAGGCGGACTGGAAACGCTATTGGGTGACCAGCGGCAGACCCCGGCTGCGTGCCCCGGACAAGGCGTTTCTGGGTTGGGTGCGCAAAGTGATGACCGGAGCGGACCACCGAACGCCACGTTAAGGCTAATTCTATACTGCGCACCGTTACTGTCGCATACTACCATCTGGCGCATCTGGGGTGAGTTCGGGCTACAACTGCACCGGGCCCAGACCTTCATCTGGTGATGGACAATTATGCAATGCACAAGACCGCGAAGATCAAGGCATGGCTGGCCCTGTCGCCCGCACTGGCATACTTATTTCACGCCTACTTCCGCGTCATGGATCAATCCGGTTGAGCATTGGTTTGCGGAATTCACACGCAAACAATTGCAACGCGGGGTGCATATTTGCGTCAAAGACCTTGATTCCTTAAAGCGTTTCTGTCTCAAAACAGAACAGGCCCTATGTGGCGATCTTTAGGCTCGGGCGACCGAGACACGACTGAATTTTATGTTAACGTTGTTTGGTATGCGAAACAAATTCCCGTAAGAGTTTGTAAATTAACAATATTGGCACAGCTAAAAAAGGAGGTTTGACATGGCTCGTGTTTCATGAACG
>PIVL01000542.1 GCA_003354145.1 Paracoccaceae bacterium | reverse complement strand
ACACGTTCGCGTAGCGCCAGTGGATGTGGCTTGCCCATCTGTGATCTCCATATCTGCCATAAAGACAGGGAATCACAGATCAAACGATTTGGGAATCCTGAACCTGTTCAGCCGCGACACGCTCTAGTGCTCCCTACTGTGGCGCAAGTTGTTCCTTTTTTGCAATTTCCTGGTCAGCTGCGTGATGCGCACGGCTTCGGCTTCATCCTTGCACATATGGAATGCACGACTACAATGGCCTAACAGTTCAAGGACCGCTTTCATGTTATCCACAATTCGAGACCTGATGCACCGCGTCCGCACGCCCTTTACCCCAAAAGTGAACTCAGTTTCTTCAGCCTACGGCATCGAACTGGCCGACAACCCCACAGACTGGACGTTCAAATTCTATGTTCGCGGATCCTACGGATTTTACCTGTCGGACTATCTCAAGACTGTGAGCGAGCCGTTCATATTCCTCGATATCGGAGCCAATCAAGGGCTCTATGCGGTTCTGGCAGCACTCAATCCAAACTGTCGCAAGGTCTACGCTTTTGAGCCCATCGAAACCGTGGCTGCATTCATGGCCCATAACGTCAGGTTGAACCGATGCCGAAATGTCGAGATCGTGCAGGCGGCGGTATCAGACAGAATCGGGAGGACACAGATTACCGTGCGCGAGGGTCATTCCGGGGCCGCATCACTGCTGGGGATCAATGGCCGCAACCCGGATCAACTAAGCCAAGAGGTTGAAATCAGAACGATTGATTCGCAGGCGTTGGGCAGGTTGGTCAAAAAGCCCAACGCCCGTGTGATCGTTAAAATAGATGTCGAAGGGCATGAGGAGGTGGTTATCAACCAGCTTCAGCAATGTGGTTTTTTCAACCAGGTCACGGATGTTTTCTACGAATGCAACGAAAGCTGGATCTCGCCTGAGCGGATCAAGGAAAGGCTCGTTGCACGCGGTTTTGATCAGTTCGAAAAAATCGGCGATGGTAAGCATTACGACGTTCACGCGCGGAAGAGCTAAAGTTGGATGACTAAAGTCAGGCGGCCGACTTTGTTCATCAATCAACGATGGCAATGACCGCGACCGGTATTCCCGTGCAAAATAGTTTGCAGGGGTTCGGAAACTCCAAGAGCGCTGATCCTAGTCCTGTTTTCGCATCCAATTCAGTGCCAATCGCCGCAATAGTCCCGACTTCGGAATACAAGATCCTCGACGCAACGAGCCAACCATTTGTTGATCTGATTGTGATCGGTGCGCAGATGGCGGTTCTGTCGCAAATTTGGACTGTAAACGGCATCACTCGTACTACCGGACACAGTTATCCAGCGAGTGCCGCGAATTGTTGGGATGCGGATTGGCCAGAAGGGTCGAATTGCCGCTTACGGATCATATGCGCGACATCAAGACCTTCCAGTGTCGAAAAGGCTGAGCCGAAGGATTTGAAGCCTTTCACCTTGATGTAGGTCTCGTCCATGCGCCAGAATACACCTGTTTTCTGCTTTCGATTGTGCGCTTCCATCGCGATCAATGCGGAGAACTTTATCACCCAACGGTTTTGGGTCGCATGGTCGACTTCGGCCCCGCGCTCCGCCATGATCGCCTCCAGATCACGGTAGGAAACCGCATTTCGGACGTAGAAAAAAACCGCGTGCAGGATGATTTCTTTCGGATAGTGGCTGCCTTTGAAGCCAATTGTCACGATCTGATACCCACCCGCCAGTTCAAAGGGCGGCGTCTATCACAGCTTGGCTAGAGCATGTCGCGTTTAATCGGTTTCATATCCAGCCGCCCTGAAGAAGTTGAAGCATTCTTCGTCTGAGAAGAGGTTGCAAACGTGACCCACGGCTTGCCACAAGGTATCGTATGA
>PIVL01000237.1 GCA_003354145.1 Paracoccaceae bacterium | reverse complement strand
GCGATATATTCAAGGATCGGACCAGCGGGCCAGCGCCGGGTCATCAGTTTTTCGCGGGCTTCGCCTGCGTCGGTGCTGGACCGGATGGTGGCGACGATTTCGTCAATATTGGTGACGGCAACGGCCAAACCACACAGGATATGGCTGCGTTCACGCGCCTTTCGCAGCAGATAGGCGGTGCGTCGGGCGACCACATCTTCGCGGAAATCGAGAAAACAGGTCAGGAAACGGCGCAATGTCAGGGTTTCGGGCCGCCCACCGTTCAGCGCCAGCATGTTACAGCCGAAATAGGTCTGCATCGGGGTAAATCGGAACAATTGGTTCAGCACGACCTCGGCCGTGGCATCGCGTTTCAGCTCAACAACCACCCGCACACCATTGCGGTCAGATTCGTCCTGCACATGGGCGACGCCTTCGATACGTTTTTCGCGTACCGCTTCGGCAATCTTTTCGATCATCGCCGATTTGTTCACCTGATAGGGGATTTCTTCGATGATGATCGCCCAGCGATCCTTGCGAATTTCCTCGACCCGGGTTTTTGAGCGGACAATGACGCTGCCGCGCCCCTCCATATAGGCTTTGCGCGCGCCCGAGCGGCCCAACATGATGCCGCCAGTGGGGAAATCAGGGCCGGGGATGATGTCGATCAGTTGCTCGGTGCTCAGATCCGGATCTTCGATCAGGGCCAGCGTGGCGTCAACAACTTCGCCAAGGTTATGAGGTGGAATGTTGGTGGCCATGCCAACGGCGATGCCGCCAGCACCATTGACCAGCATGTTGGGGTACTTGGCGGGCAGAACTGTGGGTTCGCGGTCTTTGCCGTCATAGTTGTCCTGAAAATCAACGGTGTCTTTGTCGATATCATCCAGCAAAGCCAATGCCGTCTTTTTCATCCGCACTTCGGTGTAACGATAGGCGGCGGCCTTGTCGCCATCCATCGAACCAAAGTTGCCCTGACCATCCAGCAGCACCAGCGACATCGAGAAATCCTGTGCCATGCGCACAAGGGAATCATAGATCGCCTGATCGCCATGCGGGTGGTATTTACCCATGGTTTCGGCAACCGGGCGTGACGATTTTCGATACGGTTTGTCGTGGGTGTTGTTGGTGTCATACATCGCATAAAGGATGCGCCGATGTACCGGTTTCAGACCGTCGCGCAGGTCGGGAATTGCGCGGCTGACGATAACCGACATGGCGTAATCCAGATAGGATGTGCGCATCTCGGATTCGATGGCGATCGAAGGGCCAACATATGCCGCCCGTTCAGGCGGTGTTTCGTCATTGTTTTCAGGTGTTTCCGGCGTGTCGTTCACGTTGATGATCACTTTTTCTGCAGGGCTACATATTGTGGGATCACCTTATCCCATAGGGCATATAATGTGCAATGCCTCTACGTGTTTTCCCGCCCTATGGGGCCGTTTTCTGCCCGCGTTCACGATGGAAAATATAGACCGAGGCAAGGATGATCATTGCCGCGCCCGCCAGTGTATAGCCATCAGGCATTTCACTAAACACGATATAGCCCAAAATGGTGGCATAAATGAGCTTCATGTATTCGATGTTGCCCACAACGCTTGCCTCTCCCAATCGCAGGGCTTTGACGCCGACCCAGTTTGAGGCGGTTGCAAACACACCCATACTGACCAGCAGGACCCATCCGCCAATATCCGGTATTTTCCACAGCCAGAAAAGCGGAATGCCCGCGATCAGCCCGACAAAAATTGCCTGATAGGCCAGAATGGTTTCGGTGCTTTCTGTCTGGGACAGTTTGCGCACGCAGGTAAAGGCGACAGCGGCTCCAAAGGCGCCGGTAATCGGGATTAACGCATTGAGGTTGGCAAAACCATCGACGCCGGGACGCATGACAATCACTACGCCGATAAAGCCAACAACAACGGCAGTGATGCGGTGGCGGCCCACGGATTCTTTCAGGAAAATCAAAGCCAACAGGGACAGGAACAACACCTGCGAAAATCCAAGCGTGGTCGCGGTGGTCAGCGGCAGGACCGCTACGGCCCAGACGCTCATGAACAGGGCAAGGAATGCACCTGACAGGCGTAAGGCATGGGTGAAGGGTGCCTTGGTTCTAAGGCTGTGTGGAAAGGTTTTCCTTAACCCGGGCAAGGCTGACAGAAAGACAAATACCTGTCTGAAGAATAGGATTTGCAGGATGTGGTATTCAGTGACTGCAGATTTGGCCAAGGCTGCAACGACAGACGCCAATGCTGTGGCAAGCAACATCCAAAGGATGCCTCTGAGATTGTCTGACATAGCGAGAACCCGGCATCCATTGGCGGAACATGTCGAGTTAGATCACAACATCTGCCAAGTGAACAGGTGGGAATGCCTCGCACCTCATCAGGCCGAACAGCTCGCCCCACCCAAAACGCAAAATTTGGCACAATGTCTGTGGTTTAGATGCACGTCGCGCTCGGCCTCGGCCAGGGATTCGCCCAGCTCGAACTCGGGTGAATAGGGTAACAAGGTGCAGGCCAGAACCACAGGATTTGCGGCGCCTTTGCGTTTCACTACCATGCGAGAGGATGCGCACATCACGTCATTGGGGGATTTGTTCAGAATACCCCAGCAGGCCGTTGTAATTTCCGGCACCTCCACCGTTTCATCCATTTCAGGAAACAGAACCGTTTTGCCCGGATTGTTCGCATCAATATCAAAACCATGCTCCGCAAAGAACGAACCATAACCCTTGCGACTGATTTCTTCACTTTCATGCCAATCGATGCGCCCGGCGACCGTCATTTGCACACCGGTGTCACGCAGCCATTTCATGCCCTCAAGCGTCTTGTCAAAACTGCCTTTGCCCCGCTCGCGATCATGCAAATCAGCCAAATAATGATCCACTGAAACGCGCAGGGTTAACAGTTCGCCGTATTCAGCGGCCAGTCTGGTCAATTCGGAGCGTACTGTTTTACGCATCATCGGGCGCATAGCATTGGTCAGGATCAGCACCCTGTAACCGCGTTCCAGCGCGTCGCGCGTCATGGTCAGCAACTCGGGGTTCATGAACGGCTCACCGCCAGTAAAGCCAATTTCCTGTACCGGCCAACCCCGTTTCTTGATCTGATCAAGATAGGCGGCCACTTCGCCCGCGGTCATATAGACCAGCGCATCATTGGTCGGGCTGCTTTTGATATAACAACTCACGCACTCGATATTGCACAAAGTGCCAGTATTAAACCAAAGCGTCTGCGGATTGCTCAGCGCTACCGACGCCCGTTGCTGGCCATCCGCCGTCACAAACTGATCGCGAAATTTTTCGGTTTCGTCGATATTATGGTTGTCATCTTTCATTGCGCATTTCCGGCTATTGGTGTGTAAATATTGTGTAGCCTATTGTGATGTTCAGGTTAACGGTGACGCGGCGGCCTGACACAGTTGTGAACTGGGTGGAAAATACAGTAAACGTAAAATTTGATAGCGCTAACATGAATCGGTTGATGAAGATTTGGGACATGTATTGAAACAAGGACGGCAATGAAAATGGTTTCACGTGTAATTCCGGTCGACCCGTTCGATCTGATAATCTTTGGCGGTACCGGTGATTTGGCCCGTCGCAAAATCCTTCCGGCATTGTTTCGGCGGTATTGTTCCGGGCAAATGCCGGTCGAGGCGCGGATCATTGGGGCTGCGCGTGCTGAGTATAGCGCCGCGGGCTACCGCGAATTCATAGCCGAAGCGATTCGTGAATTTTCGGGTGGACCGACCTGCGAGGATGGCACTCTTGCCGATTTTCTGACCTGTTTGGATTATGTCAAAACCGATGCACGCGGCGAAGAAGGTTGGTCGGAACTGGCTGAAAAACTAACCGAAAACCGGGTGAGGGCGTTCTATTTCTCGGTCGGGCCAGGCTTGTTTGGGGATCTGGCGGAACGAATTCGCACCAATGGCCTGGCGACTGACAAGTCGCGTATTGTGGTGGAAAAACCCTTTGGCCATGATCTTGAAACCGCAAAGTCTTTGAACGCGACACTGGCGGCACATTTCAAGGAAAGCCAGATTTATCGGATTGACCATTATTTGGGCAAGGAAACCGTACAGAACCTGATGGCGGTCCGGTTTGGCAATGTGCTGTTTGAGCCGCTTTGGAACGCTCAATATGTCGATCACATTCAGATCACCGTTGCCGAAACCGTCGGGATTGGTGGCCGGGGTGATTATTATGACAATTCAGGTGCGATGCGCGATATGGTCCAGAACCATTTGATGCAACTTTTGTGCCTGATCGCAATGGAACCCCCAGCAAAATTTGACCCTGACGCAGTACGCGATGAAAAGCTGAAAGTTATCAGAGCGTTGGAACCGGTGCTACCGTATCACATTGTACGCGGACAATATGATGCGCAAGAGGGGGACGAAAACGCCCATCCCAGCTATCGCGAGGCGGTGGGTCACCCGCGCAGCCTAACCGAAAGCTATGTCGCTTTGAAGATGGAGATCAGCAATTGGCGATGGACCGGGACGCCGTTTTATCTGCGGACCGGCAAGCGGTTATCGGCACAGTCCTCCGTCATCAACGTCGTATTCAAAGAAGCGCCGCATTCGATCTTTGGGCCGGATGCAGGGCGTCACGCCAATGTGCTGTCGATCCGGCTGCAACCTGATGAAGGCATCACGTTACGTGTGACAATTAAGGAACCCGGCCCCGGTGGAATGCGGTTGGTGGATGTGCCTCTGGACATGACCTTTGCCGATGCCCTTGGTCCGGAAGGCGAAGACCCGCCCGATGCCTATGAGCGCCTGATTATGGATGTTATGCGGGGCGATCAAACTTTGTTCATGCGCGGCGACGAAGTCGAAGCCGCATGGGCCTGGACCGATCCAATCATCGAAGGTTGGGAAACGCGGGGCGAAGTGCCAAAGCCTTACGATAGTGGCAGTGCCGGACCTCAGGAAGCGAATTTGTTGATGTCTCGCGATAAACGTGAATGGAAGGGAATAAATCCATGAACTTTTTGGAATATCCTGACCGGGATATGCTGGCGATTGATCTGGCAAATGTACTGGCTGACGAGATCGAAACCTGTTTGCTAAACCACGATCAGGCATCCCTTGTTGTGCCGGGTGGCACCACCCCGGGGCCGATGTTTGATGTTCTTTGCGCCGCCGACCTTGATTGGTCACGGGTCCATGTCATGCCAAGCGATGAACGATGGGTGTCACCGGATGATCCTCGCTCAAACTCGCGACTGATCCGCGAGCGGCTTTTGGTCAACCGGGCAGCAAAGGCGAAACTCGTGCCGCTTTACGCCGAGGCAAAACAGCCCGAAGAGGTCTTGGAGACGATTTCCGCGACGTTGCAGCCTGAATTGCCGATTTCTGTGCTGCTTTTGGGGATGGGCGCAGACATGCACACTGCATCATTGTTCCCGGGCGTTGACGGGCTGGACGCGGCCCTTGATCCACATGCCGGAACACTGGGAATAATGCGCCCACGGTCGGTGCCCGAAGCGCGTGTTACGTTGACTGCGAGGGTGTTGGATGGCGCAATGTCAAAGCATCTGGTGATTTTTGGCGCTGATAAGCGTGCCGCCTTGGACATGGCGACAAAGTTGCCGCCAGAACAGGCGCCGGTGAACGCGGTTTTGGCTGGCATGACGGTGCACTGGGCCGAGTAGGGATCAAATTATGTGGAATGATTTAAATGCCTTACGAGGCAAAATGAAATCGCGTCAAATTCGCGACCTTTTTAATGAGGACCAAACCCGAGCAAGTGGCTTTAGTGCTTGTACCAATGATCTGCTGTTTGACTATTCCAAAACCAATATCGATGCTGACACGCGCACGGCTCTGTTTCAACTTTGCGAAACGGCTGATGTTGCAGGTCGGCGCGACGCGATGTTTCGCGGTGAAGCTATCAACGAAACCGAAGGACGCGCGGTGCTTCACACAGCCTTGCGCAATCTTGACGGTGGCCCGATTGTTGTGGGTGGACAGGACGTTATGCCGGGCGTTCTGGCAACCCTTGCGCGCATGGGGGCGTTTGCAACAGCGGTGCGTGACGGTACTCTGGCCGGGACAGGTGGCGCGATAACGGATGTGATCAACATCGGTATTGGCGGCTCTGATCTTGGCCCTGCAATGGTGACGCTTGCACTCGCTCCCTATCACGATGGACCGCGCTGCCATTTCGTCTCAAATATCGATGGCGCCCATATCGCCGACACGCTGCGTGGGCTTGATCCGAAAACCACGCTGGTCATCGTTGCCTCTAAAACATTCACCACGATCGAGACCATGACCAATGCGCGAACGGCCAGGGCCTGGTTGACTGAAGGTGGCGGTGACGCAGCACGTCAGTTCGCCGCATTGTCCACAGCCAAGGATAAAACCGCCGCTTTTGGTATCTCGCCGGACAATGTGTTTGGCTTTGAGGATTGGGTTGGCGGTCGCTATTCGGTCTGGGGGCCGATTGGCCTGTCGGTGATGCTGGCCATCGGGCCGGATGCGTTCAGCGCGTTTTTACGCGGGGCGCAGGCCATGGACACCCATTTTCGCGTCGCGGACTGGCATGAAAACCTGCCGGTCTTGCTGGCCTTGACCGGGATTTGGCACAATCAGGTTTGCAGATACCCAACTCGCGCGGTTCTGCCATATGAGCAGCGCTTGCTTCGTCTTCCGGCCTATCTGCAACAGCTGGAAATGGAATCAAACGGCAAAAGCGTTGCAATGGATGGCGCGGCGCTTACGGTTCCTTCGGGTCCCGTGGTCTGGGGGGAACCCGGCACCAACGGGCAGCACGCGTTTTATCAGCTGATCCATCAGGGCACCGAAATTATCCCATGCGAATTCATGCTGGGTGCTGAAGGGCACGAACCGGAACTCGCGCATCATCATCGCCTGCTGGTGGCCAACTGTCTTGCCCAATCCGAGGCGTTGATGCAAGGGCGAACATTGGAAGAGGCGCGCGTTTTGATGGCGGCCAAAGGGCTAACCGGGGCTGAACTTGAACGTCAGGCGCGCCACCGTGTGTTTGCGGGCAACCGACCATCTGTAACGCTTGCCTATCCGCAACTTACACCATATGTTCTTGGCCAGATCATCGCGCTTTACGAGCATCGGGTGTTTGTCGAAGGTGTCATTTTGGGGATCAATTCTTTTGACCAATGGGGTGTTGAGTTGGGCAAAGAACTGGCGACGTCTTTGGGACCAATTGTTGATGGGGACGAAAGTGTCGAGGGTAAGGACGGGTCAACTGCGGCCTTGGTTGATTATGTCCATCGGTATCAGGGCTAGGGTCAGGTTCACATGTTTCTGAAAAACCCTATTAGAGTGAGTCTCTAAATGTCCGGCAAGGTTAACTAGATGGTTTTGATGTCCGGTCCAATCTTCCGAGAAGATGACAGGCTATCATTAAAGATAGGCGGGGGTTCACAAAATTCTCTAGGTGTTCGGCGTACAATTTTGGCGGCAGGCAGCAAGGCGGCAGACTATTACCCCCATGACGTCGAAGGCCTTTTGCATAATTTGCGTTTTCGCAATCGGATTTCCGAGATCGCCCAAAAACGAAGCCGCTGGTTTGGCGGGCGATTCTATAACAAATTCGCTGG
>PIVL01000541.1 GCA_003354145.1 Paracoccaceae bacterium | reverse complement strand
CTTTGAACACTTCGACGACGTCATTTATGATTATCTCTGACAAACCGTTGTAGGCGTCAATGCGGAACTCGTCTGCGCTCTCCAGATATCTGATCGTGCCTTTGAGAACGTCGGAACTGCTTAGAAACTCCATCGTGCCGGACCCGGCTGCTGCGGACTTCAGTGTGAGCGTCTTCAGCGTGTCGTCCCACAGAAGGTCAGGTGTGGCAGCAAGCTCATGGCCGTCAGTCGCGTTCCAGAACGGGATACCGCCGACAACCGTCGTATCTGGTCCGTGTACGATGGTTATTTTGGTCAAAAGAGAAAAGTCGGCATCAAGATAAGGTTTGGTCTGACCAACGAAACCACCGGAAGCCTGAACGCCGCCAAACAAGTCAATACCGCTGTACTCGGCATATACGTTATCGCCAATCTCCGTGATAAGCTGGTTGTCGAGGACAATATCAAAAACTGTCCCAACATCGCCGGGTCCAATAGCGATAGTCGTGTCTGAAATGACGCCACCAGTATTGTCAGTACCCGCATAAATCTTAACACGCAAATCACCTGCCGTCGCTGGCCGAACGGAATACCCGAAAGACATAGCATCTGAAAGAGTTGGTACAGGGAACAGGAAGTCGAAAGGCGGTGCAAGCTGTGTGTCGAAGGTCGGGCAAATGTTTGTTACAGAGGCTACACCAAACTCCCACGTAAAGGACGGCTCGTTGTCTGTCTTGTCGAAGCGTGTCTGAACACCAACAGATTTTTGTCCGTATGCGTCCGAGATGTTTACAGCACGCGCAGCAGACGAAATGTTAAGGCCATCTGAGCCAAGGAACAGCGAGCCGGGGGAGGAGCCGACTGAGGCTGGCCGGAACAGATCGGCGTCATAGGAAGGGGGACTATCAGCACCGGACCAGTAGTAAACGGTCGCAACGGTGCCTTCGTTAACCTGAACAGGAAGCCCGCTCATCAAAAGAGCATAGTTCGTGCCGGTATTGAAGAATGCGTCACGGGCTGCGACGCTCTCAAAGAAGAAGCTGTTGCCGGTCGCGCCAGCCGGGCCGACTTCACCCTGCACAAGACTTGTGACGTCTACCCAGACACCGGCCTGACGTTGCTGGTAGGCAATTTGCCCGCCGCCGTCGTCCAGGAGCTTGATTATCAAATCCGGGTTGGCGTCGCAAATAGCAAGGTCAGCCGGGTTGGCCCCGAAATAGACGTCCCGCGCGGCTGCGTCGGCGTAAATGCCCTGAAGCCCATTACTCTGTGTAAAGAGCTGAAAGCCGGTTCCTGATCGTATCCATTTGAGTGACATAATTTAGAACCCCTGACCTTGGAAGACCATAACACTGACGTTCGCAACATCTGTCACAAGCGCGATGTGAGTCGTGTTGCCACCGGAAGGGCCTTTGGAGTAGATCCCCTTCTCGCCGGGCAGAACCGGCATGGAGACGTCCTTGACAGCGACAATGTTCTCGTCGCCGGTCGTGACGAAAACCGTCGTCTGGGACTGGTTGACGATCATAAGATCAACCGCCGAACGGTTCGGGAGCATGATCGCTTGTGATGTGGGGGTGACGGCTACAGGTATCCCTGTGGCGTTCCGAATAGAGAAATTATCCACTTTGCCCTCCCAGGCTACAGATTACTCCTCTCTATAGGCTTACTCGACTGGTTCGCCCGCAGCGTACACGTCAGCAGCATCTGCCAAACGCTCGTCTACACCAGCCGTTCTTACCGGACGTGAAGGAGCTTCATCCTCCGTATCCGGTACATCTTCAAAGTCAGCATCCTCGACGTCTTCGCTGTCCATTTCAAACAGCAGATCCTCGACGTTGTCAGGCGCTTTCTCCTCGGCCTCGCGGCCTATGAGCTTCGGAAACAG
>PIVL01000236.1 GCA_003354145.1 Paracoccaceae bacterium | reverse complement strand
GGCACCACCGCCTGCGGCAATACCGTATAGGAACCCGGTCGCCAGCATCAGGTTGTCAAAGCCCGGCACTGGCCCCATGACAAAATCACCGTCCGCCGAATAGGGGATAGGGCCGTTGACGACTTGCCTGATGCCGACCGTGTTGACGACCGGTGTCACCTGGCCTGCGCAGGCGGCAAGCGGTTCAAACCGTTCCAGGTTTTCGGGAAGAAGTTGTCGGGAAAATTCGCCGGGAATGCCGGTATCACCGAAGGCGACGGTATTATTTTCATAGCCGCCAATGATCAGCCGACCGCCCGCATCCGGTTTGTAATAAACCAAACGGTCCGGGTCGCGCAGAGTTGGCAGGTTGTCGGGGAAATCCGGGATTGGTTCGGTCACGATATACTGATGTTCCACGGCGCAGGCCGGGATTGTCAGGCCAAGTTTTTGGCCGATTTCCCGGCTCCACATGCCAGTGGCCAGCGTGATCGTTTCGGCCTCATAGCTGCCCTGATCGGTCAGAATGCCGGTGATACGGCCATTGCGAACGGTGAAGTCGAGCACTTTGACACCCTGTTTCAGCGTCGCTCCATGCTGACGTGCACCGGCCGCGATGGACATGCACAGGCTCGCTGGATCGACATGACCATCCGATGGGATAAACGCCGCGCCCTTTAGCCCTTTGGTATCGACATAAGGAAACAGCGCCTGCGCTTCGTTGGGGGTGATGATGTTCATCTCAAGCCCGAAACTGCGCGCCATGGTTGCCAGTCTGCGGGTTTCGAGCATCCGGTCATTGGATGCGGCCAAACGCAGGCTGCCGACCTTTTTCCAGTCACACGCCATGCCGGTTTCGGCCTCAAGGCGGTCATACATCGCCACAGATCGTTGCAACATCCGCGTGGTATTGCGCGAAGATCGCAATTGCCCGACCAACCCGGCGGCATGCCAGGTCGCGCCCTCGGTCAACGCGGATTTTTCCAGCAATACAACGTCTTTTTCGCCAGATTTTGCCAGATGATACGCGATAGAGCAGCCAATGATGCCGCCCCCAATAACCAGGTGTTTTGCGGAGTGAACAGCCATTGGATCGGACCTATTGCAAGAGGGTCAGAATGTCAGAGTGCAGGGCAGGGGTAGCGGCGCAGACGATGCGTCCGTCTGACTCCATATCAAGAGTATTGCCTTGCCAATCGGTGATTATTCCACCTGCGCCTTGGATGATCGGCACCAGGGGCAGATAATCATAAGGCTGCAGGCCGAAATCCACACAGGCGTCGATATGTCCTGCCGCCACCAAGGCGTGCGGATAGCAATCATAAGAATATCGGCGGTCCCGCCCTGCGCGGTTCAGACGGGCGAGTACGTCTGGAACCTCGGCTATCATCTTGTCGGGTTCGTTGATATACAAGAAAGCGTTTTGCAGATGTTGTGCATCCGAGACAGCCAACCGCTGCTCGCCATTCAGGAACGCTCCTTGATCAGTGCCGGTATAAACCTCGCCCAGTTCCGGCATGCGCAGCACGCCCAACTGTGGCACTCCGTGTTTCAGCAGTGCGATCAGCATTCCATATAACGGCATGCCCGAGATGAACGCACGGGTGCCGTCAATGGGGTCGATGACCCACTGATAGGGGCTGTCGCTGTCAGAGATGCCGTATTCTTCACCGAATACCGCGTGATCGGGAAAATGTTCGGCCAGACCCGCGCGGATGCTCTCTTCGGTGGCGCGATCGGCGATTGTTACCGGGGTTTCGTCCTGTTTCTGATCAATTGTGACCCCTTGGCGAAAATAGCGTTTCGGGATCGCCTCGGCCTGTTCCGTTATGGTCAGGATCGTATCTAGGAAATGCTGCATCAAAGTGGCCTTTAAGGGGTGTTTGCCAACACCAATGTTACGTCATTTTGCGCCAGCATGGTGACAATTCCAGGCGAAGGCGGGGTGTCGGTGATCAGCATATCAATGCCAGTAGTTCCAGTGATCGCAATCGGTGCGCGGCGGTCAAATTTCTCGCTGTCTGCCAGAACGATGCGCGTTTGGGCGACAAGGGCGGCCTGATGCGACAGGTCGGCCTCTTGAATATCATGCAGCATGAACCCGACTTCGGCATTGATCGCACCGACCGAAAACACTGCATATTGCACATTAAAGCGGCGGATAAAGGCGATGGCGTCTTGCCCGAACGCGCCACCATCATGAGAGCGTAATTCGCCCCCCGCCAGAAACACCCGGTTGTTGTTGCGCGTGGCCAGTGTATTGGCGACGGCCAGTGAATTGGTGACGATGTAAAGGTTGCGGTGGTTCAGCAGTGCCTGCGCGACATAGGCGGTTGTCGACCCGATATCCAAAAAAAGCGAATCTCCGTCCGAAATCATCGTTGCCAGTTTTGCCGCCAATTGCCGTTTTGCGGTGGCGTTCTTATCCAGCCGCTCTTGCAGGGGCTGTTCGTTCAGGATCAGGTCTTCGGCCAAAAGCACACCACCATGCACTTTGCGTACTTTGGCATCGGCCTGCAAAACCTTGATATTGCGCCGGATAGTTTCATCAGACACGCCCAGCCGTTCTGCCAAATAACCAATCCGGCACGATCCGCCGGCCAGACGAATCTCTTGTAGAATTTCGCGTTCGCGATGGTTGGAATGGACGGGTACGGCAGACATGGCAGGGTCGCTTGTAAATGTGGATTTTGGTCACGCTAGCCCTAAATATCCACAAAAGCCAACGCTAATCCAATTAAATCAACATGAATCTGTAGAATTTGTTGACCTGCGAGGATTTCCCCGCCACCTTTGCGCCATCGACGGGGCGATTCCGTCAAAAATAAAAACCTGGGAGGTGCCCAAATGCGGCATTTAATGAACACTTTGATGGGCGCCACTGCCGGGGCGCTTATATCGACGGCGGCTTTGGCCGAGGTCGAGTCAACCGATCCGATCAAGCTCACATTACACGATTGGTCCGGACAGCTGATCAACACACAAATCATGGGCAGCATACTTGAAGAGGCGGGCTATAACGTTGAGTACGTTCAGGCCGACTATATTGCCCAGTTTGCCGGGCTTAAAACCGGTGACCTGTCACTGGCGATGGAAATTTGGGCGACAACTGGCCAAGAGGCGCTGGACGAAGCCGTTGCCACGGGCAAAGTTGTGAATGCAGGTGAAACCGGCCTTCAGGCAATCGAGGAATGGTGGTATCCACTGTATATGAAAGAGCGTTGCCCCGGTCTGCCAGACTGGACAGCACTGGCGGCTTGTGCGGGTGAGTTTTCCACCGCGGAAACTGCGCCAAAGGGACGTTATGTTGGTGGCCCCGTAACTTGGGGTGGCTTTGACGATGAACGCGTCAAGGCGCTGGATCTGGATTTCGAAGTTGTGCATGCGGGCACCGATGCGGCACTGTTTGCCGAACTGGAATCAGCCTATCAGCGTGAGGCTCCGGTTATTCTTTGGGTCTATGTTCCCCATTGGGCACCTGCCAAGTATCAAGGTGAATTCGTTGAATTTCCCCCGTATTCGGCGGAATGTTATGCTGACCCGTCGGTTGGGATAAACCCCGACCTGGCTTATGATTGCGGCAAACCTCGTGGTCCGATCTGGAAAGCCGCTTGGGCCGGAATGGAAGACAAATGGCCCGGTGCTTATTCGGCGGTTCAGGCCTATAATCTGACCAACGAAGAAATGAGCGCCATGGTCGGTGAGGCAGATCTTGACGGTAAATCCATCGACGATGTCGTCAACGCATGGATGGACGCCAACGAGGACCGTTGGAAGGGCTGGATCGGGCAGTAAACGCCTGACTGGTAAATCGGTTGAGGGGCTGAATTCGGCCCCTCGATTGCTCTGAGCGACTTGAATTTTCGACCATTACGGGCCTTTCCCTTATGATTGCATCGCCGAAACTAGCCTGTCGCAATGTCTGGAAATTATACGGCCCAAACGCCGATGCTTTCCTGAGCAATACGCCATCCCCCGATTTTGATGCAGTCAAATCAGCTGGTCTTATTCCGGCGGTGCGCGATGCCAATATCGAAATTCTGGATGGCGAGATTTTCGTGATTATGGGCCTGTCCGGGTCCGGTAAATCGACGCTTGTACGCTGTATGTCACGACTGATCGAACCCACCAGCGGCGAGCTGTTCTTTGACGGGCAGGATTTGCGCAAAACCTCGGACAAGGACTTGATCGAGATTCGTCGGCATAAAATGGGCATGGTGTTTCAGCATTTTGCACTGTTGCCGCATTTGACGGTTTTGCAGAACGTTGCCTTTCCGCTGACCGTTCAGGGACGCAAGAAGCCCGAGGCCGAGGCGCGGGCCCGCGAGGTGATTGATCTGGTTGGGCTGCAAGGTCGCGAAGGCTATTTTCCACGTGAACTTTCGGGTGGTCAGCAACAGCGCGTCGGCATCGCGCGGTCATTGGCTGTTGAGCCAGAGATTTGGTTTCTGGATGAGCCGTTTTCGGCCCTTGATCCGCTGATCCGGCGCGAGATGCAGGATGAATTCCTGCGGCTTCAGGCTTTACTGAAGAAAACCATCGTTTTTATTACCCATGACTTTGACGAAGCAATTCGCCTTGCAGACCGAATTGCCATCATGAAAGACGGTGCGGTTATTCAGGTGGCTACGCCTGAAGAATTGGTGCTGAACCCGGCCTCGGATTACGTGCAGGAATTCACCCGTCACATTCCGCGCGACAAGGTGATGTCGGTTGGTGCCATTATGGTAAGCGGTGCTAATGGCGCTGGCGAAGGCATCCCTGTAGGTGCCAAGATCGCTGACATAGCGGCGCAGGTCATAGATGCGGGTGAGCCCCTAAAGGTCATCGACGCGGATGGTCAGGCGGTTGGGGCGATCGATCCGGCGGCTGTGATCGCCGTGCTGATCAATCGGGACGCATAGAATGGAGCACAAGCAGCTCATATCCCGCGGCGTCTTAGTCTGGGGCGTTCTGCTGTTCGTGACCTGGATATTGTCGCGCTATGGGATCGGCTGGGCCGAAAACGCTGGTCTGAACTGGATTGCGGAATACCCAAGTGCATGGGTCGTACCGCTTACGACATATATATCGGCAGCGATGAACTGGCTGGTCGAGGACGCTAATTTTGGATTGTTCACCTTTACCGAAATGACCCGCGCCTTGTCCTGGGTAATTGAGCAGCCTTATCTTCTGGTCCGTGCCCTGCTGGCAGAGGGTTTTATGCAAGGAAGCGGTCGGCGCGCAGTTCAATTGTTCCCACCGCTCAGCTGGATCGCGGTGATTTCCGGGGTTGTGGCGTTGGGCCATTACGCCCGCGATTGGGTGTTGGCGGCTTTGGTTGGGGCGGCGTTCCTGTACCTGGCGGTGTTTGGGCAATGGGAAAGCGCCATGATCACGCTGGCGTCGGTGGTGATCGCAGTGCCTATCGGCGTGATTGGCGGTCTATGGCTGGGCATCCTTGCCTATCGCCATCCCTTGTTTGAACAGGTGACAAAACCGGTGCTGGACCTGATGCAAACCATCCCGATTTTCGCCTATCTCGTGCCGATCCTGTTTATGTTCGGCTTTGGCCCGGTATCTGCATTGGTGGCCACAGTGATCTATGCGATGCCGCCGATGGTGCGCATTACCACGATGGCGCTGAAATCTGTGGACCCCGAGATTGTTGACTTCGGCGTTATGACCGGTTGCACACAGCGCCAGATGACCTGGCGCATTTTGGTTCCTGCGGCTTTGGGTAGCCTGATGGTTGGCGTTAACCAAGTCATCATGTTGTCGCTGAACATGGTGATTATCGCGTCAATGATCGGTGCCGGGGGGCTTGGGTTTGATGTATTGGCGTCACTAAGGCGGCTGGATATTGGCGGCGGGTTTGAAGCCGGGATCGCCATTGTCATTCTTGCCATCGCCATTGACCGCCTGTCACAGGCGTTCGCCGAGCGTAGCACACGCATGGTGCCGTCGGTTCAGGGCAATACCGTGTTCGCACGCCATCCGCGCAGTACGATCGTTGTGGTAATCATGGTTCTGGCGTTTCTTTTTGGTCAGTTCATTCCGGCGATCCAGACCTATCCCGAAGGGGCGACGGCCACCACCGGCGCATTCTGGGACGATGGGGTGAAATACCTAAATGTAAACTTCTACGATCAGTTCGAAGCAGTGAAGATATTTTTCCTCAGCAATTTCCTTTTGCCGGTGAAACGGTTTTTTCTGGGTATTCCCTGGGTTTGGACCATGCTGATGGTCACCGCTTTGGGCTGGACATTCGGGGGTTGGAAACTGGCGGTGTTGAACGTGGCCATGGCTGGTTTCATCGCGATGACCGGCATGTGGGAAAAGGCGATGATCACGGTTTACCTATGCGGTTCCTCGGTCGTTATTGCCTCTGTTATCGGCATCCCAATGGGCATTCTCGCAGCGGTCAACGACCGGGCAGGCCGGGTGATCGCAGTGGTGATCGACACGCTGCAAACCCTGCCCAGTTTTGTTTATCTGATACCCGTTGTCATGCTGTTCCGCATTGGCGATTTCACCGCGATGGTGGCCATTGTGCTTTATGCCGTGGTGCCTGCGGTGCGCTATTCAGCGCATGGAGTGCGATCAGTCAGCCCTGAACTGATTGAGGCTGGCATCGTGTCAGGTTGCACCCCGCGCCAACTTTTGACGCGTATCCGATTGCCTTTGGCTTTGCCTGAGGTGTTGTTGGGTCTGAACCAGACCATCATGCTGGCCCTTTCGATGTTGGTGATTACTGCCTTGGTCGGCACCCGTGATCTGGGGCAAGAGGTATATATCGCCTTGACCAAGGCCGATACCGGGCGCGGGTTGGTTGCCGGGTTCTCAATTGCCTTTATCGCCATCATTGCTGACCGGGTTATTCTGGCCAGCGCGCGCAAGGCACGCATACGTTATGGGCTGGAGTCGGTACATGACTGACGCAATGAACCGCATCACAGCTTTGCCAATCTGGACCGGGGCCATCAGCGCAGAGCCGCTGGATGGAGGCATTACCAACGTCAATTATCTGGTCACGGATGAGCAGGCCAAATATGTCGTACGGCTGGGCGCGGATATCACCGAACACCATGTCATGCGGTTCAACGAACTTGCCGCCAGCCGTGCCGCCCACGCCGCTGGGTTATCGCCTGCCGTGATCCATGCCGAGACCGGGCTGACGGTCATTGAGTTTATCCAAAGCCATACCCTGACCGAGGCAGACGTGCGCAGTTCGGGAATGATCGACCGAATTGTGCCATTAATCCGCAAATGTCATGTTGAACTTCCCAAACATCTGCGCGGACCGGCGCTGATATTCTGGGTATTTCATGTGATCCGCGACTATGCGGCGACTTTGCGGATGGGCAACAGCCAGTATAATCCACAACTGCCCGAACTGCTGGACATCAATGAAAAACTTGAAGCCGCGGCTGGACCTTTTGACATCGTGTTCGGCCATAACGATCTGTTGGCAGCCAATTTTCTGGATGATGGCAGGCGACTGTGGCTGATTGATTGGGATTATGCGGGGTTCAATTCGCCTTTGTTTGATCTGGGCGGATTGGCCTCAAACAACGGGTTGGACGAAGCGCAGGAAACGCACCTGCTAGAGCTTTATTTTGACGCCCCGGTTACCGATGAT
>PIVL01000540.1 GCA_003354145.1 Paracoccaceae bacterium | reverse complement strand
TCCGACGCATGGGGCTGCACCTGTTAGATGCCGGATTGACCACGCATAGCCAAAGGGTTAGTTGCAGACATATGGAAAGCACAATAATCATCTACAACTTTTGGTGGCTGGTCTCCTCATAAGGCGACCGGACAGTATTCTATTCCGAGGTCGTCGTTTGGGCGGCCTTTTTTGTTTCCATGCGTCCTGCGGCACCTCTTCTAAACGAGGACATGCACATGACCAAACCCGTTATTCTCACCGGAGACCGCACAACAGGGCCGCTCCACATTGGCCATTTCGCAGGTTCGCTTGCAAATCGATTGCGGTACCAAGATAGCCATGACCAATTCTTGCTTCTGGCAGACACGCAAGCTCTCACTGACAATGCTCATGATCCGGAAAAGGTCCGGCGTAACGTCATGGAAGTGGCTCTTGATTACCTAGCTGTCGGTATCGACCCGACACGCACAACGATCTGCCTGCAATCGCATCTGCCAGCACTTGCCGAACTGTCGATACTTTACCTAAATTTCGTCACGGTTTCTCGCTTGGAGCGCAACCCAACGATCAAGGATGAAATACGTGCGCGTGGGTTTGGCCGCGACATACCAGCGGGTTTCCTGTGCTATCCGGCGGCACAAGCTGCTGATATCACGGCATTCAAAGCAACTGTCGTGCCTGTTGGCGAAGATCAAGCTCCATTGGTAGAGCAAACGAACGAGATTGTGCGTAGGATCAACACAACCGCCAATCGAAAGGTGCTACCAGAGGCCGTCGCTGTCATTCCAAAGTCCGGACGACTGCCCGGTGTTGACGGCAAGGCAAAGATGTCGAAATCAGGCGGCAACGCAATCCCACTTTCGGCATCGCCGGATGCAATCAACGCCGCTGTCAAAGCGATGTTCACTGACCCCAACCACTTGCGTGTGGAAGACTCTGGGCAAGTTGAAGGCAATGTCGTTTTTGCGTATCTCGACGCGTTTGACGAAGACACTTCCGCAGTGGATGAATTGAAAGAGCATTATCGAAGAGGCGGACTTGGAGACGGAGCAGTCAAAAAGCGACTGGACGGAATACTGCAAGCGCTTCTCGCTCCTATTCGCGAAAGACGAGCTCAGTTGTCGAAAGACCCCACTTATGTCCTTGATGTAATTCGAAATGGTACTGAAATCGCGCGAAACCGCACAGATGCCACCAAGCGCGAAGTTATCGAAAACCTAGGGTTGTTCCGGCTATGATCTGGCGATTGTGGCACTAAGAGCCGCCATTCATGCGTTTTGCAGCATAGGTCAAAGTGGGCTCAGTGTCGTCGTTCCGTCGCCGTTCGTTTAACGACTGCTTCCAAAAGCCGAATGTCCGAGAACCGGGTCACGCCGCCAAAATGGTTGAAGCATCTGCGCTTCGGGAATGGCTGCTTGCGGAGCGTGGCTCAAACTGACCTCGCTGCATCGCCGCAAGGCAGCTCAGAGCCCAAAGCGGCTTGATAGCAATCGCGCCCTTCGCTCCCGCAGCATCTACATTACCTAAACCGACCAGAAAAATACGCTGCAATGCAGCTGTGAAAGCGGCCGTTCGTTTTAGGCGCGGCGAGGTTCGTTCGGCGGGCTTATTACCGACATGCGGACCAACCGGCTGTTCGCTCGGATCAGCCCAACTGGCGCTTTCGGCCCAGAGCTTCCATTCGTGCAAAACAAGTCTAACGGCCGCTCCCAACCGAAAGCGGGCATTGGCCGACCAATTATCGGGAACGCCTCACGGAAAGGAGCAGTCCTGTGCAAACACCCAAATAGGTCGCTCAATCTCGGGAGATCGTAGCTCCAGATTCTTTTAGAGACTTTGCTACTTCATGGTGACCATTCCGCTCCGCCATGAGCAGCGGGAAAGTGCCGCTCTGATC
>PIVL01000235.1 GCA_003354145.1 Paracoccaceae bacterium | reverse complement strand
AGTCGCTGCTTGCAGCGATGATAGGGGATCCAACGCCCCTTACCATGCATGGATATCTTTACGTCTGCATCTTTCAGCGCCTGTATCCATTCAAAGCCGGTGAACTGGCTGCCCTGATCTATTGCCCGACAGGGTATTTGCGCAGCAAATGCCCCGAGAGGGGGTGTTCATTATCTCGGGCGTGCCATGCCATGCGATGGCCTCTTTCAAGGCTTCGACGCAAAAGTCTGCCTTCATACTGTTTGACAAACGCCAGGACAGAACTTTGCGACTGTACCAGTCCATAATCGCCACCAAATACAGAACCCCCCGCCGCATGGGGATGTAGGTAATATCCACGCACCAGACTTGGTTGGGCCGGTCAATCGTCAGCCCCCGGAGTAGGTAAGGGTAAATCTTGTGCTGGGGGTGTTTCTTGCTGGTGTTTGGCGTCTGATAGATAGGAACCAATCGCATAAGCCGCATCAGACGGAGCACACGATGGCGGCCGCATTTGTGACCCTGTCGCTGCATGTGTCGCGCCATTTGCCGAGATCCATACCATGGTGTTTCAAGAAACTGCTTGTCGATCAATTCCATGAACTGCAGGTTCTCAGCACTCTCACCTTTTGGGGCGTAATATAGGTTTGAACGTGCCAGCGACAACATCTGCGCATTCCGGAGTATCCGGCAGGCCATTCCGATAACATCCGGCCACCCATACCGGGGTATCCGGCCACCCTTGTTTAGCGGCTGCGAGGCCTGAGGGTTTGATTATCAGTTTTGGGTGCTTTCGTTTCGTCATTTTGGATCATCTCCCTCACAAGTTGATCCACCTTAACTACTGGCCCGAAATCCCGCGACCACCTCTACACCGCTATTTGGACCAACAGTCGCTGATGTCAGAACGCAAGGCAAACGATGCTGTTCTTGGAAAACAAGTCGCAAAATAGCCGCATAAAATCGAATCGGATTTGATTCGAGCTATTGCAATGGCAACATTCAATTTTGCAAGACAATAATTAGTATTTTAAGCGATTGTCCTGTTTTTAGTGTGCTCAGGCTTCATATACCATCTAATACCAATGACTTCCATATTTTCCTTTGCCTGACACACAAGCACACATAGTTTTTCCCGCCATAAGTAATGTCGATAGATGGGTTGGGCTTCTTTGATCCATTCATCAATCGGCATCACCCGTATTGATGCTGGTGGTTAGCCTTGTGCGAAGAAGCCACATAACAGCACCAACTCGGAAATTTGTGGAGGATGATTATGTCCAATACCGCATCAAATCGGCATCCGGCCAATTGGCAGGAATGCGATTTCAATTGGGAAATCTTTTTCCAAAACCAAAACCCGAGAGCTGAGGGTTACAACGACGGAACCTGGGAATATGGCGACAGTTCCGCAAATGTAATAGATTTGAACGAAGCAAGAGCAGCCCCAAATGCGTCTGGTCGTTATGGCAATGACGCTCTTTATGGCGACGAACGCTGGAACATTCTGGACGGTTACGTAGGCGACGACTACATCGAGGGCGGCGACGGCCGTGACCATATCCAAGGCGGTACAGGCGACGATTGGCTTTTCGGTGGGGACAATGACGAGTTTACCATCGAACTCCGTGACGGTGACTACATTGATGGCCAAGAAGGTTGCGACTTTATCAATGGCGAATTAGGCGACGATCATCTTTGGGGCGGCAAAGGCGCAGACATCATATATGGCAGCGAAGGCAACGACAATATTTTTGGCGATGATGGCGACTTTGGTTCCAGCAACAAGAACAATGAAACTGAAAACTTCTGGAACCGAGGCGATGATGACTGGTTGAGCGGCGGCGGTGGTGACGACTGCATAGACGGCGAAGGCGGCGACGATTTCATCTGGGGGGATGAAGGCAACGACACCATGTACGGTCGCACCGGCAATGACAGAATGTCAGGTGGAATTGGTAATGACAGCATGACCGGCGGCCTGGGAAATGACCATATACAGGGCAATGCGGGTGATGACGAAATATTCGGCGACATTCGCTTTGGTTCCTATTCCGGCTATGGCGCCGATCCAGGGGCACGAGGTTGGCGCCAGAAGCAAGGCGGTGACGATTGCATTCTGGGAGGATCCGGAGATGACACAATCGATGCTGGCACGGGTGACGATTTCATCTTTGGCGAAAGCGGCGGTGATCTTATTTGGGGCAGCCGTGGCGCAGACACTATAGACGGTGGTGGTGGAAATGACGACATGCAAGGCGACGCGGGTCGTGACGTCATGCGCGGGGGTTCAGGCAATGACAAAATTGAAGGTGGTGCACAAGGCGACCTGATCTATGGTGACTTTGCCGCTGGCGCAGACGAATATTGGGACAGCGTCGGTCATGAACTGGAGTTCATGCAGGACGAATTCATCTTCAATCATCTCAGCCAGCCTGAATACCCGATCTGCAAGCCTGAGTTCGATGACGGGGAGGCTGGAAATGACCGCCTGTTGGGCGGGGGAGGCAATGACACGATTTTCGGCGAGGGAGATCATGATGTTCTCTATGGCAATGCCGGAAGTGATTCGCTGTTCGGAGGCACGGGAACCGACGAGCTGATGGGAAACTTCGGGAACGACCATCTTGAAGGTAATGAGGGCACCGACATTCTTCGCGGAAACAGGGGCGATGATGCGCTTTATGGCGGAGGGGGCGATGATCGTATCACGGGCGGACGTGGCGATGACTACCTTGAAGGCAACGAAGGCAATGACCGCATGTATGGTCAGGATGGTAACGACGTTTTGTACGGTCACGAGGGGAATGAACGTCTGCGAGGCAACGACGGCCACGATTATCTACGAGGTGGCCTGGGCAATGACACCATGCTTGGCGATTCTGGCAGAGATTTGATGGATGGTGGCGACAACGTCGATAAAATGTTTGGAGGTGACAACAACGATGTCATGTTGGGTGGCGCAGGAAACGACAAGATGCGAGGCGAACACGGCAATGATAGTCTCTACGGTGAGGCAGACGAAGATCGCCTCTTTGGTGGTCGGGGCGACGACTTTCTGGATGGCGGAGAAAACAATGACAAGCTCCGCGGGGAAAGTGGCAACGACTTTCTCAAAGGAGGCGAAGGTGACGATGATATATGGGGTGGCAGCGGCAAAGATGTGACCATCATTGATCTCGAATGGAACGGAGAGAAATTCGTATCCAATGCCGGCGCAGACAACCTCTATGATTTCGATATCAGTGATGATCTTGATGTCATTCTATACCGCGTAACCAATGTCGATGCCGGTCTGGGAACAACTTCTGATCAGGCTTTCGATTTGCTGCAAGGAGATGCGGGGGACCAAGGCACCCCGAACGGCGCAGCGGTCGTCACAGACAATGGTGTCGATACGACAATTGCTGTGGATGGTTCATTTTTGACGATCCGTGGCCTGACTTCTGCACAAGGAGAATTCACGTCAATTGGAAATGATGCGCTTCCGCTCGGTGGTGAGGGTATCAACGCGGTGACGTCGGGCAGCGCGAATTATTTAGGCATCAATGTTGTGGCGCGAGATATCGTTGAAGATTATGTCAGCCCCTTCAATGACGGTCACAGCTACGACGAAAGTTTCTGGTTGGGAGGCTAGGCTTTGGGTCATCGCATGGACCGACAAACAGAGCTTAAAAAGCATACTCAGATGTAGAGTGAACAACCAAAACACCGGACACTTAAAAACGATGCGCGTTTTACCGCAGGTTGGTTTTGTGGTGATTTGTCAGCAGTTTTCTGCCTCTGCTGCAAACAAAACCAACAATAAATCAAACAGTTAGACTGATATTGCCCTCGTTAATACCGAAGATGTCGGGAGTTCGAGACTCTCATCACCCACCAGCGCCCGAGGTTGATACTGGCCGAACCCCTCCGTAAATTTCGCTCTTGTCCTGTATCGCTCAAAAAAATGCCGATGCTGTTCGAAATCGGAGTTTTTCAACACTATCAGCCCGAAGCGGAACTCAGCGGGCGGTGCAGCGCCCTTCGCCTAAGGTAGGGAGATGCTCTTGGCTGCGGGTGCGAAAATTCCGCCCAAATTCCCGAAACCGGACAATGGCCTGCGAAAGCACCAAGTCGCGCAAACCTCAACGATCATCTGGTAACACGAGTGGGCGGTCAGACAAGATCGGTTCCATGGAAAAATAGCCGGTCACGGTATCTAACTCAAAACCTGTGATGATCTTCTGGTAGACTTTGTCGTATCCGGCCATACCATTTGTCAATATCTTGAGCATGTAATCCCAGTCGCCCCCGATCCGGTGAAATTCGATGACTTGGGGGATGCGTTCGATATGCTCTCGAAAATCCCGCGACCACTCCATCGAGTGATTTCGTGTCCTGAGCATCACAAAGACAGTCAGGTCCAAACCGAACGCCTTTGGATCCACGATCGCTCGTGTTCCTTTGAGGACGCCAGTCTCTTCCAGCTGTTTCAATCGCCGCCAGCATGCATTTTGCGAAAGCCCGACCTGATCTGCGACTTCCCGTTGAGATAGGGAACCATCGCGCTGAAGCACGTCCAGAATTCGACAATCAATATTATCTATTTTTTGGGTCATTTTGCGATCATATGAAAGAAAAACTCCTAATACCAGCGATAAATCTGTGAAGCAATTTCGCACATGGCAAGCTATTTTAACTTCAGGCAAAAAAAAAGGATCCAAACGCGGTGTTTGACCAACTTCAATCCAAAACAGCAGAAATCACGGCACTGGATGCTTTCGAGCAGGATCTGCGATCCGTTCCCGACATATGTAACGAGTTGAATTCAGGTCTGGTCGGCAAAGGTATCAAAATACCCGGCCCATTTGGTCCTCGCGAACTGATCTATGCGGACTATGTTGCGTCCGGTCGAGCGCTGAATCAGGTTGAACAATTCGTTCTGAATCAAGTTCTGCCATATTATGCCAACAGCCACACAGAGTCGTCGTTTTGTGGGGGCTACATGACTCGGATGCGCGAAGAGGCCCGGGCTGTGATACTTGAGAAATGCGGCGGCGACCCGAATGAACACGCCGTCATCTTTTCCGGCTCTGGTGCCACGCTTGCCCTGAACAAACTGGTCCACCTGTTTGGGGTGCAAGACGACCTGGCCAGAGGTGAAAAGGTCACTGTTCTGGTCGGCCCCTATGAACACCATTCCAATATCTTGCCGTGGCGGGAAAGCGGAGCACAGGTTATCGAAATCGCCGAGGCAGACGGCGGCGGCCCAGATATGGAGCATTTGCAGAAAGTGCTTGAAAGCAAATGCAGCACGGGGCCGGTAATTGCGGCATTTTCGGCTGCGTCCAACGTAACCGGGATCGGGTCAGACATTGCTGCGATCACCCGGATGGTAAAAGGGGCTGGCGGCAGAATCGTTTGGGATTATGCCGGTGGCGCGCCCTATCTGCCGATCGACTTGCAAGCCGAGGACGCGGCCATTGATGCCCTGGTGATGTCACCGCACAAATTTCTTGGCGGCCCAGGAGCTTCTGGCGTTCTGATCATCCGAAGGGACGCCGTGGCGGTGGACCGGCCTTGTTTCCCTGGCGGTGGAACGGTGGCTTTCGTGAATGACCAAGTGCACGACTACTTGTCGTGCCTAGAAGAACGTGAAGAAGGCGGAACGCCCAACATCGTCGGCGACATCCGCGCAGCACTAGTGATGATTGTAAAAGACGTGTTGGGCCAGGACTTCATAACCGGGCGCAACGCCGAACTAACCCACCGGGCAATCGAGGCTTGGAAAGATATTCCGGCGATCACACTTTTGGGGGGACTACATAGTGCGCGGCTTCCGATCTTTTCTTTCATTGTTGGAGATCCCGAAAAATATCTGTTCGACTATCAGTTGTTCACCCGGACATTGAGCGATCGCTACGGTATTCAGGCTAGGGGAGGCTGCGCCTGTGCGGGTCCGTATGTGCACCGGCTGCTTAAAATATCCGACGATTTTTCGAACAGCCTTCGCACAGAAATTCTCGCAGGCGACGAAAGCCGAAAGCCCGGGTTTGTCCGACTGAACTTGAGTGTCTTGATGAGCAATGAAGAAGTTGACTTCATCTTGGGATCGGTCGCGGAATTGGCTACGGCGACATTGGAAGCGGCAAACGACGATAACTGAATCGAGAGGTGGTCTCTCGTGCCAAGAATCCAAGTTATGTAGCACGCAGACAAATTGTTATTTGAGTAGCAATTTCTGTGTGGCAGATCCAGAAATTTCATAAGGCGAACAATGAGTTCCACAGATTCCATCCCGAATTCCGTCCTAAGTTTCCATAACACTGATCCTAGGATTGGCCAACGGTTGACCAAAACGACTAGTGGGCATCAAAATCAGTATGTTGCCACACTACTCTGATTTGATTGCCCTGTTAGTTTTGGAATTCGAATGATTACAAAAAGTGAGACGAGCGTCGCCGTCATTATATAGTAGACAGGCGTGAAATCATCACCTGTACGATTGACAATATATGTGGCGACAAGCGGAGTTGTTCCTCCAAAAATAGCCATAGACAAATTGTACCCCATAGCAACCGTACTACAACGCAATCGCGGCGGAGCCATTTCGACCAATACAGTAATAGACAAACCCCACCCGATTGCGTTGAACGCCGAGAATCCAAGCTGCCCTAAGAAGACCAGGTAAATACTTTCCTGATGCATCAGCCACCAAAGCGGCCAGCCCAACACCAACGTACCGATTGCACCAAACAAAAACAAAGGCCTGCGCCCAACTCGGTCAGACAGCCATCCCACTGAGATGGTTATAAATGCGATCAGGATTAGATTTAGCGTTGTAATATTAAGCGATTGCGCCGTTGAGAAGCGCAATTCATCCGTAAGGTACGAGGCTGCGTAAACAAAAATCGTAAAGTAGATGATTGCAGCCGGGATCAGCAGAACAACCATTTGCAGCATCAGTTTCCAATGGTCCCTGATCGCTGCAATGATCGGAGATCCAACGACTTCGGCCTCTTCGCTTGCAAAATCAGTTTCCGAGATATGTTTTCGCAAAACCAAGCTGTAAAGCGCTGCCAGACTGCCGATGAAAAACGGAATGCGCCAGCCCCAACTCTCAAGCTGAGTTTCAGTCAGAAACGTCCCAAGCAAAGCGGGAACACCAGAGCCTGCAACACAGCCAAGCATCATCGCAAACGCAATCCAGCCACCGACAAACCCGCGGGATTTTGGTTCCGCCTGCTCGACCAAAAGCACCCCGGAGGTGGCGTACTCACCGGCGACAGATATCCCCTGGATCACACGAATAAGCACCAGAGATACCGGCGCCCAAACACCTATCTGAGCATAAGTCGGCAATACGGAAATCAAGAGAGAGCCAATTCCCATTATGGTTATTGACCACATCATAGCGGGTTTGCGCCCGATCTTGTCGCCAACAAAGCCAAAAATCACGCTACCAACGGGCCGCGCCAGATAGCCAGCAGCCAGCACCGCAAACGCAGACAACAAAGACACAACATGATTGTCTGAAGGGAAAAACTGGGTGGCAAAAATTGATGCCAGGAATGAATAGACAGTGAAATCATACCACTCGATCACATTCCCGCTTGTTGCCGCGAACACTGTCCGGGGTGTCATCCGAGTCCTTGTGTGTTCCATAAACAGTGCGGCTCCTG
>PIVL01000234.1 GCA_003354145.1 Paracoccaceae bacterium | reverse complement strand
GCCCGCGGCCATGTGAAGTGTCGCACAAATGAGGCCTGACACATGAACGCACCCGATCACATATTCAGAACGTTAAAAACACTTGCATAAAAGGAGGCATCCACACATGCAACAACGCCTATACACACCAAATCTGACTATTCAAGTGTTAACCCGACGTTCCCCAGGTAGAATGCCTTTTCCGGATCCTGTCGATTCTTTGTGCCCAAATCAACGACTTGACGATGCCCAAGTGTTTGAAGTAGAGGACGTTCCACCAAAAAATTGAAAAGGAGTCACGATGTCTGAACACCACTCCGCATCGAGCCGCTTTCCGCCTTTTTGCATCTATGAAGTTCTTTTCAGTTTCCTGGATAGCACGGCTGTTTATTTGGGAACCGAAGGTACGAACCCCAGTTGTGTGACAGTCAGCTAGTAACTGAAAACCTCAAAAACCGCGGATTTTCTATGCAAAAAACAGTGTCGTTCCTACTGCTCTCGGGCGGGGTTGGATCTCGATCCAGACATTTCGAGCCGAAGCAGTTCTACAAGATCAACGGTCTTGAAATGCTGTGCTATTCGCTCATGGTCGCAAATGCCCATGAGGGCATTGGCGAGATCATCACCAATGCGCCCTCGGGCTTCGATGAGCGCACCCGTGTCCTGTGCGAAAAGTTCGCGCCGACAAAGAATACGAAAATCCTCACTTACGGCGAGACCCGCCAGGAGAGTGTGAAGATCCTCGCCTCGGAGGCGCAGTTCAACACGATCATCCTCCACGAGGCGGCACGGCCGATGATCGACCTCGCGATGATCGACGAGTTGCTGGCTTCGAAAGAGCTGAATGCCGGTCTCTTCTCAGCGGTGCCCTTCTCGATGTGCGCGGTGGATCTCGATACCGGGATGATTTCGAAGGACGTCCCGCGCAAGGACGTCTTCAATATCCAGCTGCCGCAGAAATTCGATCGCAAGACGCTGCTTGCCGGCCACGAGGCAGCCGAGCTGGCGGAACGTGAATTCACCGAGGATGCCATCCTCGTGAAGGAGATGACTGGCACCGATGTCAGGGCGATCGCCGGGCACGGTAAGAACATCAAGGTCACCACGCCTGAAGATTTCAGGCTCGTTGCAAAATTTCTCAAAACCCAGGAAAATATCTGAAAAATGAAAACGATCATGATTACCGGCGCATCGCGCGGCATCGGATTTGCTACCGCAAAGGCATTTGCCGAGGTAGATGCGGAATTCGACAATATCGTCCTCGTTGCCCGCGATTCGGAACGGCTGGAAAAGGCCGGCGAGGTGGTGTCCCGCATTGCCGGCAACAAGACCGTGATCATGATTGCCTCGGATCTCGGCATCCGTGGTTTCCAGAAGGAACTTTTCGACCGGATCGAGGCCGAGGACCTGTCCCTGACGACGATCCTCAACAACGCCGGCTACACCGCCCCCTGTCCGTTCAACGAGATCACCGACGAGGATCTCGACCTGACCCTGCAGATCAACGTCAAGGCGCCGCTGCTGATCGTCCGCGAAGCCCGCCTCCGCGGCCATCCGCTCGATTACATCGTCAATATCGCCTCGACCGCCGGCCTGAACGGTCGCTCCGAATGGGCCACCTACTCCGCCTCCAAGGCTGCCATCCTGGCCGCTTCGGAATCGATGGGCGAGGAGTTCCGCAAGGAAGGCACCGAAGTGCTGCGCATCTCGCCGGGCCGTTGCGCCACCGACCTGCGCAAGAGGCTTGCGCCGGACGAGGATCCCTCGACCATCATGCAGCCCGAGGAAGTTGCCGACGGCCTGCGCTACCTGCTGTCGGACCAGGGCAAGATCGTTCGCCACCAGAATCTCATCTTCCGCTGAGCGGAGACGGGACATGAGCGAGATTTCGGGGGCTGTCTATATCGACAGCCCAATCCGTGCAGCCGCGAAGCAGATGGCACCCTTCTACCATCAGGGCGTCTTCCATACGGACAGCACGCCCCTTTTCATGCGCAAGCGCACCGGCAACGGCTTCGGCCTGTTCCAGCAGAAGCCCTTCCGGGGTATCGACATTCGCATGGTCGGCGGGCTCACGGCCCGCAAGCTGCCGGTCAAGAAGGGCGGCGCGGTATTTTATGGCTTCAACAGCCAAGGCAACCTGCACACGGTCGCGAACCGCTCCTATCGCCATGTCCTTGTCATGCACGGGGAATCGAACAAGCGCGCCTCCGCCCGGCCGGCTGCGCGCCTCTACGACCATGTCTGCCTCGCTGGTGACCTGGCGCTCGATCGTTACCTGCGAGCGGGCATCTTCCGCGACAGCGACGTGGATACCGATCGGCTGATCCGGGTTGGCGATACTTTCGTCCAGCGTCTCGAGGGCCTCCGTGTCGATCCGCAGAATGGCGACACGCTGCTCTATGCGCCGACCTGGGAAGGCTATGGCGGCGAGATCAACAACTACAGCTCGATCGACATCGATGGGCTGAAGCTGGCCGGTCGGGCGGCGCTAATTTCCGGCTGCGACCGGATCGTGGTTCGCCCACATCCCTATCTGGGCCTGCTCAAGCCGCGCCTGCTGAGCCGGTTCATCAACGGGCTGCGAGAGCTTGCCAGGAGCTGGACGGTTTATGTCGACCTGCGTGATGCAAACATCCCGACATATTTTGCGGTGCGCGCTGCGGCGCTCTCGAACCCCGGGATCCGTACCGCCGGCGCGGAGGCCACGGCCGTTGCGTTCTGCCTTAGCGATATCTCCGCCATGGAGGCGATCTGCCTCAAGGAGGGGCTGCCTAACTTTACGCTGCTGCGGAATTTCCGCGTCACCAAGACGATCAAGCCCATCTACGACCTCAAGTCGGCCGCGGACATGGGGGAGCTGGTCGAGAAGCTTCCGGCCTATCTTGCGGATCCCGAGGCGGTCGATGCCCCGCATCGCGCGGCGACTTTCTCGGTTTCGCATCCGGATTTTCAATCATCTGACGGTGCTGCCCGGTTCAGGCGTCTGATGAGCATGGTCTCAACGACCTTCTGAAAGAGCCAAGAGCATGAAAAAACCATTCTCCCCCTACATCACGTTCCTGCTTCCAGCCCTAGCCTATGAGATTGTCCTGACCCTTGCGTCGATCCCTGACAGCCTGACAGAGAAGGACTATGGGCGCCTCGCGGCATTCGCCGCGGGCTCGGCGCTTCTCGGCGCCGTGGCGATCTGGGGCCTCGTTCCCCGCAAGCTGATCGGCAAGAAATCCCTGACAGGTGTGAGATTCCTGCGTTTCGAAACGCTTCGCGCCCTGGCGGTCGGGGCGCCGCTTCTGGCGCATGATGCCATCTCGCTCGCCACCCCGCCCACGGACCGGCAGTTGCGTGAGGCCGGAGAACTCGGCCTCGGCCTAATCGATCCGTCCGAAATCGCCTCTGACCGGAGGGCCATGCAATGCTGATGACCGCCCTTCTCGCCGCAGCCCTGCTGATCTGCACCGCCGTTCCCCTGGCCTTCATCCACCGCCTTCCCGCCACATCGCTCCACATCCCGGATCGCCGGGCGCGCCGTCTCGCCGCCGCGCTCCTTTGGGGGATTGCCCTCGCATGCGCCGCGGTCGCCTGTGCGGGGCTCGCGATCAGCTCCACCTTCACCATCTCCGCTGCGGCGCTCTGCGCGATGGTGCCTCGTTCATTGCGCTCATCCTGCCCTACGGCGCGCGCCGGGACGCGGCCCCGATGACGGAAATGCTCGACAACGTTGCGCGGCTTGGAAGGCCACGGATCGCCTTCAATTTCTCGGATGCGCTAGATGCCTCGGGCGTCGATTGGTACGTGATCTGCCGCGAAGAGCATCACCATGCCTGGTTCAGAAAGACCGGGCGGGCGAAATCCATCCTGGCGACGACGCGGGCTACCCTGCCACATGCGGTGGCGCCCGGCGTGACCGCGGTGATCTATGCCAACAATACCCAGAAAAACCGCGAGATGATCGAGGCGCGCGAAGACCTGCTGCATGTTCAGATGCCGCACGGGGATTCCGACAAGCCGCCCTCCTACTCGCCGCTGACCCGCAATTTCGACCAGGTCTTCGTCTCCGGCCAGATGGGCCAGGACCGCTACGCGCGCAACGGCGTCTACATCCCGGCCGGAAAATTCATCCATGTCGGACGACCCCAGTTGGCGCTGATGTCCTGCGGCAAGCGCGACGAGGTCCGGACTGCGGTCTACATGCCGACCTGGCTCGGGCATTACGAGGACACCAAGTTCTCCTCGCTGGAACGGGCCGCCAAGGTCATCACCCGTTTCGGCCGGGCGGCGCCGGGCGTGAAGCTGATCTTCAAGCCGCATCCGCTGAGCTTCAAACATCCCGACTGGCCCGGGCTCGAGAAGGGCATCAGGTCCGCACTGAAGAAGATCGGCGGCGAGTTCGCCGCGCCGGAGCTATCGGCCTTCGAAGCCTACGAGATAGCGGACCTGCTGCTGACGGACATTTCCTCCACCGTGATCGATTTCCTGTTCACGGCCCGGCCGCAAATTCTGTTCCTGCCCGAGAATTTCGATCTCGACGAGTCCCGCTACCCTTCGATTTCCGCGACCTACCAGGTCGGACCGGACCTCTCCGGGCTGGAAGCGAAAATTATTGAGGCAATTGGCCCGGACAGCCTTACCCATGCCCGCGAAGAAATGCGAGAATATGCATTGGGAAGTCATGCCAGGGAAGACGACAGCCGCTTCGGGGATGCCATTCGAGCGCTGGCCAGCGCCTCGTCGATGGTGGCCCTTCCGGAAACCAAATTTGAAGAAAAGACATCAAAGGAGAAAACCCGGTGCCCGACGCCCAGAAGGAAATCAAAGCCGCCGCGCAGAAAATCGAAAAACCAACCCCTGAGGGCAAGATCCGCAAGACTGAGCCGGCTCCGGAAAAGCAAGGGCGCGCCCGCCTGAAGATTGGCGTGACCGCACGGTCCTTCCTGGTCATGGTGGTCGTGCCGGTGCTGCTGGCGCTGGCCTACAATGTTCTGGCCACCGAGCGATTCTCATCCGAGGCGAGCTTCGTTGTCCGCAGCGCGTCCAGCGGGCAGTCAGGCGGCGACATGTTCGACACGATCACCGGCTCGGTGTCGTCGGGATCGACCAAATCGGATTCCTATATCGTTCGACGGTTCATCGAGTCCGCGGACCTGGTCCGGCTTGTCGAAGAGCGTTTCGGGCTCGAGGTGCTTTTCGGCGCCGGTCGGGCCGATCCGATTCAGCGGCTCCAGCCCTGGGCCAGCTTCGAAGACAAGGTCGATTACTGGAACTGGCGCGCCTTCAGTACCTACGACAACACCTCCGGCATCCTCACGCTCGAGGTCCAAGCCTATTCGGCAAAGGACGCTCGTGATGTCGCGGATTTCGTGATGGATCGCATCTCGGATCTGGTGAACGATCTTTCCCATCGCGCCCGCGAAACCTCCTACGCCTATGCCCGCGAGGATCTCGAAGAGGCCGAGGCTGCGATTCGTGATGCGCAGCAGAAGTTGAAGCGGTTCCGCATCACCGCCAACATCGCGAACCCTGACAGCAGCGCCGAACGGGACGATCTGCTGGTCTACGAGCTCAATAAGCAGATCACCTATGAAAAGGTGGCGCTCGACGTGCTGCTGCAGAATGTCGTACGCCCCGGCCCGAATGGCATGGGGATGCGGCAGCGGATTGAGGCGCTCATTCGCCAGCGCGATGCGTTGCGCGAGGAGATCGGCAGCACGGACAGCAACGCCACCATCACCGCGGAGATCATGAGCGAATTCGGCGAGCACCAGCTCGCGGTTGAAATTGCGAAGACGCGTTACGTCAGCTCGCTCGGTGCCATGGAGAGCGCCCGGCGCGACGCAGAGCACCAGCAGCGCTACCTGGCCGTGTTTTCCTCCCCCTATGCGGCGGATCAGGCCGAATACCCGCGCCGGGTGATCAACGTGATCCTGGCGCTGATTGGCTTCACGCTGGCATGGGCGATCCTGTGCTTCGTCATCCAGATGATCCGGGACCATCGCCAATGATCACCGCGCGCGAGATCCGCTTGAACACCCAGGTCATCTGGGCGCTGCTTCTGCGCGAGTCCAGGATGGCCTTCGGGACCTCCCATTGGGGCTACCTCTGGGCTGCGCTGCAGCCGGCGGTGACGCTGACCATCCTGATCGTGGTCTTCGTCATGATCGGGCGGCACGCGCCTTTCGGGGACTCGCTGGCGCTCTTCTTTGCCACGAGCGTGCTTTGCCTGGAGTATTTCCAGAAGCTCTCGGTGAGCCTGATGCGCGCCTTCAGCTCGAACGCCTCCCTCTTCGTCTATCCGCCGGTCCAGGCGCTGGACACGGTCTTTGCGCGCTTCCTGCTGGTCAGCTCCGTCTATGTGCTGGTCTGGGCCGGGTTTCACGTGGCGCTGATCCTGACCGGTTACGGGGTGGTGCCGCAGCGGCCGGAACTGGTGATCCTGGCCTTCCTGATCGTGGGCGCAATCGGCCTCTCCATCGGCATGGTCAATGCGGTCATCTACCGTTTCACCACCTCCTGGCAGCATGTCGAGAAGGTTTGGGGCCGGCCCCTCTTCTTTCTGTCCGGCACCTTCTACGTGCCCTCCGCCCTGCCGCCCGAGGCGGTGGCCATCCTGAAATGGAACCCGATCCTGCATGCGGTCGAGCTCGGGCGGATGGGCTTCTGGCCGCATTACCACAGCGAGATCTTCAGCCCCGGCTACTGCCTGGGCTTCTGCATGGTCGTACTCACGCTTGCCTTCATCATCGAACGCCTGACACGGAAGAAACGCGAATGATCCGCTTTTCGAACCTCTGCCGCCATTACGACACCAAGGTCGGCCGCAAGCAGGTGCTCGAACGGGTGAACGCCGTATTCGAGGATGGGGAGAACTACGCCATCATGGGCCCCAACGGGACCGGCAAGTCGACCCTGATGCGGCTGATCTCCGGTGCCGACATGCCAAGCTCAGGCCGCGTGCATCGCGACGAAATCGTCTCCTGGCCGCTCGGCTTCTACGGCGGGTTCAACGGGACGATGACCGGGCGCGAGAACGTTGCCTTCGTGGCCCGGATCTATGGGCAGGACCCGCTGCGCGTGCTGCGGGAGACGGAGGCATTCGCCGAGATCGACAAGAGCATCGCCCTGCCCGTCTCGACCTATTCCACCGGCATGCGTCAGCGCCTGGCATTCGGCCTGTCGCTCGCCATCCGCTTCGACACCTACCTGATCGACGAGATCACCGCGGTCGGCGATGCGCGTTTCAAGAAAAAATGCGCCGAGGCGCTTTCGGCGCGGCTCGAGACCTCGCGGGTGATCATGATCTCGCACACCATCTCGACCATCGAGAAATACTGCCAGCGCGGTATGCTGCTGTGGCAGGGATCGCTCTACGAATATGATGAGATCGGTGACCTGATTGCGGATTACAAGAAATTCTGCTCCTGATCTGGTCCGCTTATACACCGAGTCCTTGATTATCCGAACATCTGGTTGACGTTTTCGGTACGATGGATTCTGCTCTGATTATGATCCACGCAAACTTTCTTTCCCCCGTGTCATTGTACCCTAATTAGGGCGTTGTTGCGCGGACCAGTTCGTGACACGGTACTTTCCTTTGGGAATTTTGTCGCGACGGGCATCATTGAATTTGTAGGGCATTACCGTCGCTCGCGTCAGAGAAAACGCTGGAAATACCGCGACAC
>PIVL01000233.1 GCA_003354145.1 Paracoccaceae bacterium | reverse complement strand
GCATTGACAATTCGATACCACCGGCTGGAAGCATTTGACGCTTGGAATGCCGTGGTCAGCATCGGTTGAATATCAATACCTGAGCTATTTCAGAATAAGGCAGTTTACGTGACAACACCATTGCGGATCTTCGCATTTCGGGATTCAATGGGGGCATTGGGCGCGCAAACGACGTTTTCTGTCTACTAGTTGAAACAGGCCGCGTAGCCCAAAGCTAATGTGATACTTCACCGAAACATCAAGAGGAATTGGCCCTTAGTTTGGTACAACCAGGATAGGTAGGCCAGCAATCATGCTTTCTAGGGGATGGTTTGACTTACTCCCAAAGCGGCTGGAGCTGTTCAGGCCTTGACCAATCAATTGCACGACTTCCGGTGATCCTGCGAATTTTGAATGACTGCCAGATTTTGAATCATCAATGTCGCTGAGGTCGATCACAGTCACTCCAAGTTCGGCGAGTTCGGCTGAGTCGGACGCTCCAACCCGGCTAATCCCACCCGAAATCCTGCGAGAAAACCCAAGTGCGCGGTCATCCTTGGATGTCAGGACAAACAGTTTGGTGCGGTCCCCTTCTATCATGCCCAATTGGGACCGGAACACATCAATATCTATGTCCGGAGATGCCATCATGACGGATTTGAGGCGACCAGTAGAGTTGAATTTACCCGCCCGTTCGGCAAAGACGATTGCTTCCATTAACACCATCGAGCCCATGGAGTGTGCAAAAATGTCAGCGCCATTTGCCTTGGTTCTGACAAGGATGTCTGTGGCCTTCAAGAACTGCGGACGTGCAGCAAGAGCGCTATTCAGATCATATACGTACTTGACCGGCTGTGCCGCCGACGCCCAGGAAAACAAGACAGGCACACCTTTAAAGCCCGTGTCTTCCACAAACTGGGCCAGCCGAAGGATCGAGTCGCTGATAGTGTTATTGTAGCCATGCACAAACAACAGAATGTCGCGATCACTGGGTGGCAGTTTGGCGAGCGCAGCATTCAGGGAATTGATGAATGCATTGTCGGTCTGATAAACTGTCGGTTCGATGACCGCAAATTCAGTTCTTGGGTCCGGCGGCATCCTCTTGGAACGCTCTAACTCTCCTGAAACATGATTGGGTGGAATAGATACGACAACCGATGCAAGTCCCAGTTCCGGAGCTCTCTGGCCAGAGTAGAATGCTCCAACAACCTCTGTAGCTTGCCTTGTGGTGATGATAAAAATCTTTTGCCTCGTTGCTTCCTTGACAGAAGCGACGGGGATTTTGGAGTTGTCGACACCAACCAGATCCGGGGCGCGGGAACAGGACGAAAGCCCACCAGTTATCAGAAGAACAGTGAGAATACCTCGAACCCAATTTACAGCGTCACCAAAATTTTTCATATAAATTATCTTCCCAAATTCTCTTGATCGCGGGGTTAACAAGGATTCGCAAGCAGGCACCTTGTTTATAATCCAATAGGACCTTTAGGCTATTGATCTCGATCACTACGCTCAAAATCCATTGGATCAATCTCTGTTCCTAAGTCCTGTGGTCGCTATTTTGATGGATATCGATTCGCGGTCCCAACGCATAGTTTTGATCCCTTAAGGCTCAAAAGTGTGAATTCGCCGCGACTGGCACCAAGGTCATCTCTGGGCCGGAAGTTGCCTTTCTCCGAAATTGATCAGCGGCGGTTTTGTCCCGCACAACAGACGTTCGACCCTTCAAACTAAAAACTCCATACGCCCGCCTTCAATTCAAAACCGCAATAATAACCGGCCCCCATAGCGTCAGGAATACATTGGCAATGGCATAGGTCACCGTAAACGGTGCGACGGGGGCTGCGTTGTCGCATTTTTCCAACAGCGCTGAAAACGCCGGGTTGCCACTGCGGCCGCCGGCGATCACTGCCATCGCCGTGATCGGGTCTTTGATGCGTAAGATGTAGTAGTTGAAATAAAAGACCACAAAGCAGGGTATCAAAGTGACTGCGATGCCCAGATAGAACAACGTCGCGCCGTGTTCCTTGATTGCGACCCACGCCGTTTCACCAGCATTCAGACCTACAACGCCAACAAAAACTGCCAGCCCGAAACTTTGCAGGAAATTGGCACCGCCCGAATTGACCCCACCAAAACGCGGATGTTTGGCACGCAGCCAGCCAAAGGCAAGACCCGAAAGCAGGCAACCAAGACCGGTTCCAAAGGCAATATGCGTGGTTCCAAAGGTAACGCCGATCTGACCGATCAGATAGCCAAGAACCATTCCAATACCAAAAGTCACATATTCTGTAGCGTTTTTCGACGGAGATTTGTAACCAATCAAACCGGCCACCGCATCAAGGTCTTTGGATTTGCCAATGAACGTCAGCTCGTCGCCCTTGTTCAGAATGGTTCCGGGCAGCACTGGCAGTTCATTTCCCATCCGCTCAATCCGGCTTAGATAAGCGCCCTGCAACCGAAGTTCGTTTTTCTTGTCGTGAAGTTCCTGCAACGCCATACCATTGATGTTGCTATTGGTCAGAACCAGTTCACGGTGTTCTTCGATCAGATCAAACAGGTTGTCTTCGTTCACCTGCTCTTTGCCGATATAGTCGTTCAGATTTTCGACTTTCCTGGTATAGCCGGTGATCAAAAGCAGGTCATTTGCTGCAATGACATTGTTAGGTTCAACCGAAATAAGCTGGCCATTTCGGGCAATTTCTTCGACCGTGATGTCATCGTCAAATTGCTTTTCCAAAGCCGCAACACTTTGACCAACTGCTCTGCCCGTCTCTGCCGCGTTATAGATCCTGGACACGACCTTGTTCAGCGGAGAAAACTGGCCTTCTTCAAGCTGTGTCGCACCGCCGCCCATTTTCACGGCCCACTTGTTGGCTTCTTCGCGCAAATTCCATTTGTAAAGCATCGGGAAAAACGCAGTGACCATCAGAATTGGCCCCAAAGAGCCGAAAATATACGTCACCGAATAACCTATCGCGACGTTGGTTTTATAGGTCTTGGCCAGCTCTGCGGTTAACCCCAACTGGTCAATTGCCCCACCAGCTGTGCCGATGATCGCCGATTGGGTTAGCCCTCCTGCCGCCAATCCGGCGGCCAGACCGGGGCCAAGATCAAACAGTTTCGCCGAAGCAATCACCACGGCCAGACCAGCCAATGTCATGACAAAGGCCGCCACTACCTGAACAAAGGTTGATCGATTGAGAGAGTTGAAAAACTGCGGGCCACCATTGTAGCCGACCATATAGATGAACAACGCGAAAAAGATGTTTTGGACTTCAGGCGGAATGTGAATGCCGATCTGGCCGATCAACACCGCGGAAATCAGCGTTCCGGCAATGCCCCCCAGTTCAGCCTGACCAAACCGAAGCTTGCCAATAAAATACCCCATCGCAACGGCAAGAAACAACGCCATGAACGGATTGTTCTGAAGTAAACTAAACACATCTTGCATGATATCGCTTCCGGTTTGTCAAAAGGCAGATCGAGAGCTATTTGCGCCATCGGCTATGGTATTCTTCCAGCAATTCGCTGATGGCCTTGCCGATCGTCGCGTAAGCGTCGTTGTCCAGGTTGGCCAATGACACACGCACCGACATGTTTGGCGCGTCAAAGCCGCCGCCATCCATCAGCACAACCGATTTTTCGTCCGCAAGTCGCCAGACAAAATCAATTGGTTCGTGATCATTCACCATATGATCGGCAAACGCCTGACTGTACCGCGTCTTTGCAAGCTGCGGAATGTCGATGGTCACATAATAAAACGCCGAATTTTCGTCTTCGGGACACGGTTCGCCCATCGCCTCAAACAGCGTCTCAAACCGCTTGTGCACAATCGCCTGTGCCGCCTTTTTGTAAGGATAGCCGTTTGCTTTATCCAGCAATCCCGCAAGCGAAAAGAACGCCATCATAACCTGCTGAGGCGTTGATAATCCCGCTGTATGGTTCAAAGCAACCGCTCGGCTGTCAGCAACCAACCGGTCGATGAATTTCATTTTCTCAGGTTCAAGGACAACAGTACTGTACCGGTCGTTCAGTTCATGTTTTTCTTCGCTGGACAATGAGGCAATCTTTTCATCAAAGATATTGTCCTCATGCAATCCGATTGTGCCAAGCCGCCAACCTGTCGCGCCAAAATACTTGGAGAACGAATAGACAAAGATCGTATTTTGCGGACAGACCGCCACCAGCGAATGGAAGTTGTTCACAAACGTCCCGTACACATCATCTGTCAGCAGGATCAGATCCGGGCGTCGCGTCTTAACCAGCGCGGCGATCTTTGCCATGCTGTCAGCATGCATCGCAACCGATGTAGGGTTGGATGGGTTCACCAGAAAAAACGCTTTGATTGACGGATCGGCCAGCTTTTCAATTTCTGAATCCGGATACTGCCAGACAGCGCCTTCGGATTGTTCGATTTCCAGTTCTACCAGTTCATAATCATTCAGAAGAGGTATCTCGAGGTATGGGGTAAAAATCGGCGTCCCAATGGCGATTTTGTCGCCCTTATGGATCAGCTTGTTCTCCATCAGACTGTTAAAGATATAAGTCATCGCCGCAGTTCCGCCTTCGGTGGCGAAAAGCTCTAATTTGCCGGGGGGTGGTGATTCCTGACACATTTCCAGATCAAAATACGCGCGCACGATCTTTTCACTGCACACAAGCATACGGTCAGGCGTTGGGTAGTGATCCCCAAGGATGCCATCGACCATTTCAAAAACAAGCTCGTCGTAATTAAGGCCCACCGTATCTTGCGCTAGTGCAATAGTATCCCGCAGGAAATCAACGCCGGGTTGGTCTTTGTTCTCGGCCAGAAACGCATCAAATCGCGCGCCGACACCGTCTTTCACCGGAGAAGCGCTAAATCCGGGCTGATGCCAGACGCGTTTTGCTTCGCTCAGCGCGAAAAAGCCGAATTGAAAATAGCCTTGTCGCGACGACTCTGCCAGCCAGTTGGGATTCCCCCGACCCGCATTCAGCATTAGCCTTTCGTGATGCTCCTGGGTCATTGCAATAAGTTTGTTCTTGAGCTCGAACGGGCTAAGCCCCTCATAGCGGCGCTCTTCGGTTCCATTATCACTCATCAAATTACTCCCAAAGTAAAAATTATCTGGCAGTCGTACCTATATCTTCAAAAGATGGATTGACCTGCGTCAAGTCAAACATAATTTTTCTAAAGCCTGGTATCCATACAATTGTCAATTTCACCAAAAGCGTTTCTCAAAGAACAATTTCAAATGCCTGCGCCAGCTTATCGACAATTTCATCAACATGGCTTTCTTCAAGGATAAATGGCGGTGCAAGCAGGATATGATCGCCGCGCTGCCCGTCAATTGTGCCACCCATTGGATAACATCCCAGACCCGCCGCAAATGCCGCCTTTTTCACGGCCTTGTTTATCGCAAGATTTGGATCAAATGGGGTTTTGCTCTCGCGGTCTGCAACAATTTCCAGACCAACAAACAACCCGCGCCCGCGAATGTCGCCGATGTTGGGGTGCTGCCCAAATGCGGTTTGCAGCCGGTTTTGCAGGATCTCGCCCATTTGCCCTGACCGGGCCGTCAATCCGCCGGTGGTCAGTTTATCCAGAACCACATTGGCCGCGGCACAGGCAATCGGATGACCCAGATAGGTGTGGCCGTGCTGGAAAAATCCTGTACCGTCCTCGATTGCCTGAAAAATCGCAGCAGAACAGATCATCGCGCCGATGGGTTGGTACCCTGCCCCCAAACCTTTGGCGATGGTTACGATGTCGGGCACGATATCTTCCTGCTCATAGGCAAACAGCGACCCGGTGCGCCCCATGCCACACATGACCTCGTCCAAAATCAACAGCACACCATACTGGTCACAGATTTCACGGATGCGTTTGAAATATCCGGGCACCGGCGGCACCGCGCCCATTGTCGCGCCAACTACGGGTTCGGCGATAAAGGCGGCAACGGTTTCGGGTCCAAGACGCAAAATTTCTGTCTCAAGTTCATTCGCCACTCTTTGACCGTACTCAAACTGGCTCTCCAAAGCCTCAAGCCCGCGATATTCGTAACAGGGCGCGATATGAGATGTCTCGATCATCAGCGGCGCAAAGGGTTGTTTACGCCAAGCATTTCCACCTGCCGCCAGCGCCCCCAAAGTGTTCCCGTGATAGCTTTGACGGCGCGCGATTATGCGGTGCCGATCGGGCTGCCCGATTTCAATGAAATACTGTCGCGCCAGTTTCAGCGCCGATTCGACCGCTTCGGACCCGCCCGAGACGAAATACACCCGCTCAAGCGTTTCTGACGCGCAGGTGGCAATTTTCCCCGCAAGGGTTTCAGCGATCTCAGAGGTGAAAAAGCTGGTATGCGCATAGGCCAAAGTTTCGGCCTGTTGCTGAATTGCGGCGATTACATCGGCATCTCCGTGGCCCAGACAGGACACAGCCGCGCCGCCGGAACCGTCAAAATATTGTTTGCCATCAGTATCATACAGATAAACCCCTTTGCCGTGTGTCGCGATTGGGGGTTGAATTTTGGTGTGACGGGGAAAAACGTTTGACATGTGGGCGACTCGCATCTAATTGGCCAATGATGGACATATCCTACCACCTGACTAAGCCGAAACATACGTTGACAGAATAAAAACCAAGTGCCCTTTTAAACGTGCTGAGAAACGGGATGTTCTTAGGGTTTGTAACGATAGCTTTGACTTGGATGACGCACTGGCATGGATCTGATGTTCAGCACTGGTCGAAGATTTTGACGTTATTGACACTGATCGTTCCGCATAAATTCGTACAAAACAATATCCGTTTCGGAAACGTTTGACGGGACAGTCTGACGACCCAAAACACTACATCTAACTACGGAGACTAAAATGTTTAACAAAGTAAAATATCCAGTAATCGGCGCCGCGCTCGCCGCGTTTCTGGCCCCGGCTGCGATGGCCGAAGAGTTCATTACAATCGGCACCGGTGGCGTCACCGGCGTTTACTACCCAACGGGTGGTGCGATTTGCCGGTTGGTTAATAAAGGCCGCAAAGAACACGGCACCCGCTGCTCGGTCGAAAGCACCGGCGGATCGGTTTACAACATCAACACAATCCGCGAAGGCGAATTGGAATTTGGTGTCGCGCAATCGGACTGGCAGCACCACGCCTTTCACGGGACGTCGAAATTCGAAGACGCTGGCCCGTTTGAAAACCTGCGCGCCGTGTTTTCGGTACACCCTGAACCGTTCACCGTTGTGGCCCGTGCCGATGCAGGCATCGCCAACTTTGATGACCTGAAAGGCAAACGCGTCAACATCGGTAACCCCGGTTCCGGTCAGCGCGGCACAATGGAAGTTCTGTTGGAAGCCAAAGGCTGGACAACCGACGACCTGGCCCTGGCCACCGAGCTGAAAGCGTCTGAGCAATCGGCCGCTCTGTGTGACAACCAGATTGATGCGATGGTCTATACCGTTGGTCATCCATCCGGTTCGATTCAGGAAGCAACAACAGCCTGTGACAGTGTTCTGGTGGTCGTGGACGGCCCTGCCGTTGAAAGTCTGATTGGCGACAATGCCTACTACCGGTCTGCAACCATTCCAGGTGGCATGTATCGCGGCAGTGACGCCGATGTTCCAACCTTTGGTGTTGGTGCAACATTTGTGACATCCAGCGATGTATCTGACGAAGCCGTCTATACGGTTGTGTCTTC
>PIVL01000232.1 GCA_003354145.1 Paracoccaceae bacterium | reverse complement strand
TTTTATTACAAAATGTTCATGTATCCGCGTGCCTTTTGGAAACATGTCTACGAGCCGATCATTCGCCAATCCGCAGGTCTGGGTAACGCCCCAAAAGAGCGTGATGCAGACACATACGAACATTTCTACACCTTTGTGGACGTTCTGATCATCGGTGGTGGGATTGCCGGGCTGCTGGCGGCGCGAACAGCCGCGCAATCAGGCGCCAAAGTCCTGCTGGTCGAGCAAACGGCACACTGGGGCGGTCGTGCGCCCATTGATGGTGGATTTGTCAACAATACGCCAATTCAGGCCTATATTGACGAAATTGTTGCCGATTTGGAAACAATGAAGGGCGTCACCATGCGCACGCGGCTGATGGGGGCCGGGGTCTATGATCACGGCTATGCGCTGGGTTATGAGCGTCTGACCGACCATGCGCCCGATAAGGATGGCCCGCGCCATCGACTGTGGCGTATCCGGGCCAAACAGATCATCACTGCCACCGGTGCGATTGAGCGGCCGCTGTCCTTTGCAGGCAATGATGTGCCCGGCGTCATGCTGGCTTCGGCGGTGCGGGATTATGTAGTGAACTACGGCATCACGCCCGGTCAACGCACGGTGGTTGTGACCAATAATGATGATGGCTATCGCACTGCCATCACCTTGGTAAATGCCGGGCTGGACGTGCCGCGCATTCTGGATGCACGCGAAACCGGGGGCGGCGAATTGATGCAAGAGGCCGCAAATCTTGGCATCCGTGTTGATTGTGGCCGCGCCCTCGCCAAGGTGACAGGCGGAAAACGCGTACGCGCGGTGCATGTCTGCGCACAAAATGGCGCGGGTGGCGCGTTGGAAGAGATCGCCTGTGATGCGGTCGCGATGTCCGGCGGCTGGTCGCCCGTGGTGCATCTGTGGTCTCATTGCGGTGGCAAACTGAACTGGGACGCAGAACAGGCGCATTTCCGTCCCGACCCGGATCGCTCGCCAACCGGCGCTGATGGAGCGGCCTTTGTCAGTGTCGCCGGATCTGCCAATGGCGCAATGGATTTGGCTGATGTGGTTTCTGATGCGGACGCTACTGGCAAGAAAGCCGTGAAAGCCGCTGGTTTCAAAGCAAAACGTACCAAGTCTCCACAGGCTGATCCACAGGCAGAACACGCGATGGAGCCGGTCTGGATGATGCCCAGAGATGCAAGGGTTCAACTGCGCAGCAAATCCTGGCTGGATTATCAGAACGATGTAAAAGTGTCTGACGTGCAACTGGCCGCGCAAGAAGGCTATGAAAGTGTTGAACATACCAAACGCTACACCACTTTGGGTATGGCAACCGATCAGGGTAAACTAAGCAACATCAATGGATTGGCTACGCTTGCCAGTGCATTGAATGCTGACATTCCTGCCGTCGGAACCACCACATTCCGCCCGCCTTATACCCCCATTTCCATGGGCGCGATTGGTGGCGAGGCGCGCGGCGAGGTCTTTCAGCCGATCCGCAAGACACCGATGCACGATTGGAGCGCAGCCAATGGTGCTGACTGGGAACCCGTTGGTCATTGGCGGCGTCCATACGCCTATGTGAACAGCGGCGAAACTGTCCATAATGCTGTGATGCGTGAGGTGAACAACACGCGGCAACATGTTGGTTTACTTGACGCTTCTACGCTTGGAAAGCTGTTGGTGAAAGGCCCGGATGCGGGCAAATTCCTGGACATGCTTTACACAAACATGATGAGTAACCTGAAACCCGGCCGCTGTCGGTATGGCCTGATGTGCAGCGAAAACGGGTTTCTGACCGATGACGGTGTGGTCGCGCGCATAAATGAAGATACGTTTATGTGCCATACGACCACTGGCGGCGCGGATCGCATACATGCGCATATGGAGGAATGGCTGCAAACCGAATGGTGGGATTGGGAGGTCTATGTCGCCAACCTGACCGAACAATACGCCCAGATCGGCGTTGTAGGCCCGGATGCGCGCAAGGTGCTTGATAAACTCGGCGGCATGGATGTCAGCGTTGATGCATTGAAGTTCATGGACTGGAAAGACGGTGAAATTGGCGGCTTTGACACTCGCGTTTACCGAATCTCGTTCTCGGGCGAATTGTCCTACGAAATCGCTGTACCAGCCTCGCAAGGTCTGGCGTTCTGGAGTGCGTTGATGGAGGCAGGTCAAGAGTTCGGTATTATGCCTTATGGCACCGAAGCTTTGCATATCATGCGCGCAGAAAAAGGGTTCATCATGATCGGGGATGAAACCGATGGCACTGTGATCCCGCAGGATCTGGGGCTGAACTGGGCAATTTCCAAGAAAAAGACCGACTATCTGGGCAAACGCGCGCAGGAACGCAGCTTTATGGCCGACCCGGACCGCTGGAAACTGGTCGGGTTGGAAACCACTGATGGGGCGGTTCTGCCGGATGGTGCCTATGTGGTGGGCGAGGGGGCCAATGCAAATGGTCAGCGCAATGTGATCGGGCGGGTGACATCAACCTATTATTCTCCAACCTTAGAGAAGGGAATTGCCATGGGGCTGGTGCTGCACGGGCCCGACAGAATGGGAGAGGTTTTGAATATTCCAGGAACTGATGATACTGTTTTCACAGCGAAAATCGTTGATCCGGTATTCTATGATAAAGACGGGGAAAAACCAAATGTCTGAAGCTGTCAGCGCCCTGAACCACGCCGAATTTGACGGCTTGGCCCACGTCAGGGAAATCGGTTTACAGGGTATGATCACCCTGCGTGGTGATCTGAAAACCAAGGCAATTAAAAACGCGGCAACCAAAGCAACGGGCCTGTCCATGCCTGCGATGAACTGCGTTGAAACCAACGAAGCCAACGGTCTTTGCTGGATGTCGCCAGACGAATTGCTGGTCATGTGCGCCTATGACGAGGTCGGTTCGACGCTTGCCAAGATGCAGAAAACATTGGGTAAAACCCACGCATTGGCAGTCAATGTCAGTGATGCGCGCGCGGTCTTTCAGGTCAGCGGACCCTTCGCGCGTGAAGTGATGGCGAAACTTTGCCCGGTCGATTTTTCACCAGAGGCCTTCCAGCCCGGTTTGTTCCGACGCAGTCGCATGGCGCAGGTGCCGGCGGCGTTCTGGATGTGTGATGAACAGACATTTCAGATCATCTGTTTTCGGTCGGTGGCGGATTATGTGTTTGAATTGCTGAAAGCGGCGGCGCAACACCATTCAGAAGTAGACTATTATTGACAATACACCCCTTGTGGTTGCTAATCTTAGCGCGCATATTACGCAAAGCTAGTAGCACACAATTGGGAAATTTTATGTATAAACTTCTGACTTCGCTGATGCTAATTATGGTCGGCGGTGCGGTTTTTGCAGCACCAATTCGTTACGACTGTAAACTTCAGTCATATTCTAACCACGGCTGGGGGGTGAAAGAGGCGATTTACTGGTTCGATCCTGCGGATCAATCTATTTTGGCTTTAGATCCCTATATCCAGCACGTTGCCAAAGACCCAATTCGCGTCAAAGTGGAAACGTTTGGCCCACCAATCTATAAATTTTCCTACACGTTGAAATTGCGGACCCGTCAGTCCGGCACTATCAGAGTGAGTTTCGGAGTGCGCTTTAATGCGCAGGAAAACCGGCTGACCATCGAGGCGTTTCCCGGAAACAACTCAAGAGAGCGAAGCACGGGTAGTTGTACGCTTCGGGGATAGCAGGGCATGCTGACCGGGTAGGTTCCCAAAGAGGCTTGGGTCTATTTTGAAAATACGGGTTAGCCTTGGGACTCAATAAAGGCACGCCCAAATTGTGCCTTTCCCAAGCTAGCCCTTGACCTATGCCACCCAGCGCCTCAAAAAGCCCACAGATTTCAACAAATATTGCAGGAGGCCAACATGGCTTTTGAACTACCTGATCTTCCTTATGCACATGACGCGCTGGCATCCAAAGGCATGTCGGCGGAAACGCTGGAATTCCACCACGACCTGCATCACAACGCCTATGTCACCAACGGTAACGCCGCGATTGCCGGTACCGAATGGGATGGCAAGTCGCTTGAGGACATCATCACCGGCACATATGACGCCAGCGCAGTGGCGCAAAACGGCATTTTTAACAACATTTCACAGTTGTGGAACCACAATCAGTTCTGGGAGATGATGGGCCCGGGCGATGCAGGCATGCCCGGCAATCTTGAGGCCGCGCTGAATACGGCGTTTGGCTCGGTTGCTGACTTCAAATCGCAGTTCTCGGCAGCGGGTGCAGGCCAGTTTGGTTCTGGCTGGTGCTGGCTTGTGCAGAATTCTGATGGTTCGCTGGCCGTAACCAAGACCGAAAACGGTGTGAACCCGCTTTGCTTTGGTCAAACGGCATTGTTGGGTTGTGACGTGTGGGAGCATTCCTATTACATCGATTTCCGCAACAAACGCCCGGTGTATCTGTCAAACTTCCTCGACAATCTGGTGAACTGGGAAAACGTTGCCTCGCGTCTGAGCTAAGGTAAACCAAACCGAATTATGAATGCCCGGTGTTTGTGCCGGGCATTTTTTTTGTGCCGTTGATAATGATGCCTTAGGCGATCTTCGTTCGTTATAAACCCATTGAACTTGCAGAGTCGCGTGCTTTGTAGCACCTTTGCCTCAGAGAGGGGCGTATGACCGACTTTCAAAAAGGCATATTAGCGATTTTCGGATCGGCGGCCCTATGGGGATTTTCGCCGATATACTACAATCTGTTAGCTGATGTTCCGACTCGGGAAGTGCTGGCACACAGAGCGCTTTGGTCGCTTGTGTTCTTTGGCGGTATTTTGTTGTTTCAGGGACGGATTGGCGAAATCTTCAGCGCTTTGTCGCAATGGCGGCTTGCCGGTGCGCTGGTGCTGGGATCAATGTTAATATCAGTGTGCTGGTTTGTGTTTATTTATGCGGTCCAGATCGGGAAGACGACAGAAGCCAGTCTTGGGTATTATATCTATCCTCTGGTGGCCGTGGTGATAGGGCGATTTTGGTTTAACGAGACGTTGAATCGTGGCCAGTGGTTGGGAGTCGGATTGGCCGCGCTTGCGGTGACTTTGATGACGCTGGGATTGGGCGTCGCCCCGTGGATATCTTTAGTCCTGGCGGTGAGTTTTGCGTTTTACGGGACCATAACGAAACAGTTGGCAATCGGGCCAGTTGTATCTGTGACATGCGAAGTTCTGATCTTTTTGCCAGTAGGGCTGACGATATTGTATTTCATCCATAAGGATGGGCACGGTTTTTTTGCCAGTTCGGCCTGGAAAACTGCGCTGCTCATTGGGTCGGGACCAATTACCGCTTTGCCGCTGATATTTTTCGCCTACGGCGCACAACGCGTTGCGATGTCTACTGTTGGGTTGTTGGAGTACGTCCATCCAAGCCTGCAATTGTTCTGTGCAGTGGTGATCTTCCGCGATCCGTTCAACACCTGGCACATCATAACGTTCGCTATGATCTGGGTGGCCCTGGCAATCTATTCCATAGCGGCGCGTAAAAATTCGACGGCTTCCTCTGGAGAGTCGACTACAGTCAAGAAACCGGCCAGCTCTGGATCCGAGAACCCCTGAGCAATCACATGGTCGATCAACGCCATCAGTGGAGACCAGAACCCCGCAGTGTTTAACACCAACACTGGTTTGTCATGCAGGCCCAGTTGCCGCCATGTCAGCGCTTCGAATAATTCATCCAGCGAACCGGCACCACCGGGCAATACCACAACCGCGTCGGCATTCATGAACATGACCTTTTTACGTTCGTGCATGGTTTCGGTCACCACTAACCGGGTCAGGTCAGTTTTGCCGGCTTCACGCGCCAGTAAATGGGTCGGGATAACACCAAATGTATCCCCTTTGGCATCTTGTGCGGCACGGGCGACTTCGCCCATCAGGCCCACATCTCCTGCGCCGTAAACCAGCCTCCAGCCTTGCTCAGCAATAGCGTTTCCAAAAGCGCGAGCGTCGTTAGTATAGGCAGGCATTGCCCCGGAGCGTGATCCGCAATACACGCACACCGATTTGGAAAGCATTGAAAAACCCTTTTAGAACAATAAGTTTTAAGACAACTCTCTCAAAACCGTTACCACATCGTTACCACATGCGTTACCACATGTTTCTGAGACGTTCTATTTTACTTCTTTTGGCGCAGCTCCACGACGCGATTGATCGCCTTGTCTTGGGAGCGAGTGTACCGGTTTGTCATGGCTGCACTGCTATGTCCCAACATGCGCTGGATGCCTTTGTCGTCAGCGCCTAACAGATCCGCCTCTGTCGCTGCCCCAGCTCGTAAATCACGTATTTGCAATTCAGATGGCAGATCGCAGGCGTCACGCAATCTCGCAAACCGGCGCGAAAACCAATAGGTTCCAGGCGGATACCCTGTCTCCGGGTTGACCAGTACGGGACCGGTGATCTGGTTGCCGCGAAGGTCGATAAGGCGCTGCCGGATCTCCGGTGTCTGAGTGAGGTCGAATGTCAGAGCGGTGTTCTTCTTTTTTAGCGTCTTGGACGGCACCTTGCTCAAACTCGTCATGTCCCTGTTGAAGTGCTGCCATTCCAGTCCCTTCACCCATATCTTTCCGTTGTTGGTGACGCCTTCTCGGCCTGCACCTGTCTGCCATTCGCCGTAAACGTCAGTTCCCCGTAGGCCAAACTCGAACCGGATCATCATGGCGAGACTCATTATCGCCCAGCCGGGTTGGGCCAAAGCCAATTCATCTGACTTTGCAACAAGCGTGGTGAACTGGTCTCTGGAAATAAATTCCAAACGGTGCTGGCTAGATGATCCGAGACGCATTTCTGACCGGATTGCCTTTAGGATCGAGCATCGCGGAACTTCTAGTTTGATGCCGTGACTGACCACAAAACCGAAGTGAAGAAACCATCGTGAGATATAGGATTCTGATCGCCCGTTTTCTTCCATTTGGGCAACCCAGGACATAAGCATTGAATAGTCGGTCTGTGCTATGCTCACGTCGCCGATGGCATTTTCAACCACATTCACAAACCGCAAGTACCCCGCCTTGGTGCCGGGATCGACGCGGTGGAGCTGTGACCCGGCGTCGGTCTTGTAGCGGCCGATAAGCCAGCCCCATGATCCCGGCTGTCGGCCATAATATTCATCATCAAACCATTCCAGCATCTTTCTGGTGAGTGCTCGGGCGTGTGCTGCTCTCTGGTGGTCCTGATCGTCGCCTAGTTCACCGGCCAGCTTGAATGTTTTCTGAGGGAAACCCGCGTTCTTGTATTTGGCGGGGCAAACCCAAACAAAACCCTTGCGGATTTTCTTCATGCAAGGGGCGTAATCGGGATCTGAATCGTCCCATAATTTATCGGGATATTTACTGTCAAAACGCACTTTTATTCCCCCTGTTTGGTGTTGATGATGGTCTCTGCAATCTTGATATGTTGCGCTCACGGGCCCAATTTTCGATGGCCTCACGATGCCTCATCCCGATCACCGGGTCAATTTTTGGAAAACCTGTCGTATTTTCAAGGGCGCTAGAGTTCTTGCGCAGCCACGTCACGTCATGGCGTAGCAGCTTGGCCGCCTCTTGCTCGTTGACGTATAGCGACTGCACGGCTCCCATCTCTCAGGTCTCCGTATGTGGTCGGGCAGGGGCCATTGCTCAGATACTCCTGATCTTTTCAAAAATAATAACCGCAAGCATCGCGAAAAGCCCACAGACGACCCAAGACCCAGCCCACAAAACGTATGTCTTCAAGT
>PIVL01000231.1 GCA_003354145.1 Paracoccaceae bacterium | reverse complement strand
TGCGCTGCGCCCACAGGACGCAGGCCTTCCGCACGCACACCGCACCTTTACTTCTGCGGGTGCAGGCCAGGCAGGTCCCGCACCTGGTGGCGGCGGCGTTTCGGCATCCGGCGCACACCTTGCACCTGCCGGCGTCGAGCGTCGCAGCCGGAGCGCCGAGGGAGGCGCTCGGGCTTGCGATGGGTGGGGGGGTACTGTCCCGCACTCGAGCGGACACTCGGCCACGCTGCTGCATCGCGGTGCCGGCGGTCCTCTCGCGCTTGGGCGGAGGGGCGGGGGGCGAGGGCGGCTCTGCGGCAGACGGCGCACCAGGCGGCGGGCGGGCGTCGAATTCGTCGTCACTCTCTGCGCGCCCCACACTGAGCTGTTCGCCCCTGCTCACTGCGCGGGTGGTTCGCCATATGGGCACGCCGCGCGACAGTGCGGCGGTCACGTTTGGCGTGGCGTGGTCGACGTCGACGTCTAGCAGAGCGTAGGCGGGGGCCGCGCCTCCCCAGCGCTCGTCGAAGGCATCGTAGTCGACGATGGCCATGCCGCCGTTGGTGCGGAAGGTGACTGCGTTGAGCCCCCACGCGCCTGGGCGGCCTGCTAGCCAATGGTGAAGGTCGGGCAAGAAAGCGGCGCTGACGCGGCGCGGGCACCGCATGTGCGCAACGGTGGTACCGCTGAGCAAATCGCGGCCGGCGAACAAGCCATGGGGCTTCGAAATCACGAGCGGCAGCTCTGGCCCGACGGGAAAGAGAGGCGGCGGCGGGCCGTAGTCGGTGTTGAGCAGCCGGCGAGCGGCCCCGGCGCACTCTGCGGCCGCGGCCGCACTTGGCGCGGCTGCCGGGTCTGCTGCGGGGGCGGTGGCGCCGGGTGCGCCCGCGGGGTGAGAGCCGGCATATGCGGGTGCTTCGCTGTCCGGTGGCGGCGCAGGCTGCCTCGCGCAACTATGCGCTGCCTCAGTGCCGCCTGCGCGCTGCGCGTCTGCGGCGGCAGGCGGCGAGGCTGTGAGGGCGCGCGGACGCGAGGGCATGGGCGGCGCCGCCGGTGCGGCCGCGGGCGCAGGCGGGCTCCGAATGCCGTCGTCTGTCGTGTGCAAACCGCCCGCGCCGGCCGGCGCCGCAGCCGGGGCGGGCGCGGCGGACATGATGGGCACGACGTAGCAATCCGGCGGTGGGGGCGGGAAGGGGGGGGCGAAGGCGGGCTCGCACGGCGGTGCGGAGCCGGCGTGCGCAGGCGGCGCAAAGGAGACCCGCGCGGCCTTGAGCCGAGGCGGGCCGGACGGGAGGCGAATGGCGGGAGCGAGCGTGACGGGCGCACCCCCGCGCTCCGCTGCCTGGCGAGAGGTGGCAGGGTGCGCGGCGGTGGCCTGGCCCAGCGGGACTTGCGTATGCACGGGCGCACCACCGTGCTCTGCCGCGGCAGGGGGCGCGGCGGCGGCCCGGCCCAGCGGGACTTGCGTATATGGCGTGGGGGCCGCGACGGGCGTGGCGGGCTCTGCGACTGCGTTGAGTGCGCGAGGCTGCGCGCGCCCGCGCTCTGCCGGCAGCCGAATGGCGCATAGCGTCTCCGCTGCCGGGCCCCATGGCGTAAGCGAAGGCGAGAAAGGCGAGAGGGCGGGAGGCGGGGGCGATTTGGGGCGGGCGCTCGGAGCGATCGGGAGTGGCGAAGCGACGGGCGGGGGCGGCCCGGCCGCGGTCGGCGGTGGCAGGTGGGAGATGTGTGGGACGGGCCGCTGTGTCCGTGCCTCAACGAAAGAGATGCGCGGGCAGACGGGCGACTCATGGGCGGGGCGGGTGAGTGGGAGGGTGCGAGCGACGATCCAATCAGCCACGGCCTGCACTCCCTGCACCTCGATTCGGCGTTCGGGCAGGCGGAGCGCGCGGCAGAGAGTCGCGATGAGCGCGTCCTCCTGCCTGCTGGCGGCGTCGGCTGCGGCGTTGGAGTGCGTGGAGAGCCAGACGCAGCGCACACGGTGGGCAGCAGCTCGCGCCTCCTCGTGCGAATATATCCAGTCGTGCACGGACTGCATGAGGCGCGCGCGCGGGCCACCGCGCCAAGCGGCCTCGGCGCCGACGTTGTCGATGCCGACGACTATGTCGCCGGAGGGGAAAAGGCGGAGGCTGAGCAGCATTTGGATGCCGGCGGCGAGCAGCTCCAGCGCGGCCACGACACCTGGGGGCATGCCGACTACGGATGCGTGCCACCAGGTGCCAGCTGCGAAGCCCCCAAGCCCGCTCGCCGCGCCCTCCTGCGCGGCGTCGGAGAAGACGTGGAAGATGGGTCCTCCCGAAAAAGCGTGTTCTGGCGACGGGGCGACGAAGGCGGCGCATGCCATCGATTCGAGCAGGGCGATCCAGCGGCGGGCGGCCTGTACCATGGCGGCGGACTGGGTCACCCGCGCGCCGGGCTGCCCGACGTGTTCGCCGTGCTCTGCGTACATGGCGTGCATGAGGCTGCTCGGCCATCGGAGGGCGCACTGGAACGAGTTGAGCAGGCCGTCCAAGCTACGCAGTTCGGCGTAAGTCGGCGGGGCGTCGGATGACAGGCGGTGAAGGACAGATAGCGCCTTGGACACCTTCGTGGGCGGGATGACGACGAGTCCGAGGTGCATGAGGAGGACGATGCCGACAAAGGCTAGGCATTGCCCGGCGCACTGCTTGGCGGCGTCAGCGAGCAGCAAGCCGAGCCGCGCGCACGTTTCGAGCCAGACTATGAGCGCGCGCGCCGCCCGGGCCCAGCCGACAACGAGCCATAGGGCGTCGTCCGTGTAGCAGCCTGCGGACATGGCGCGCAGCGCGGGGACTCCGAAGCGGGCTTCGAGGTCCCTACGGGCGGCGATCCACTCGAGGAGCGCGCGCGGGGTATTCGGGTCGCGCTCGATCGCTCGCCATATCGGCTCCTCGATCTTGTCGATGTCCGCGAGCGCCGCGCGGATCGCACAAGTGGCGAGCCGCTGGGCGACATTGCTGGATATGCTGATGCCCATGGGCATGGACAGCTCCGTGTAGAACTGCAGCGATCCGTCTGCTTCGGCGATGCAGAAGTTCAGCTTCCACCACTCGGAGGGGTGCATGCGGAACTGGCGGAAGTACCCGGCGAAGTCGCTGCTGAAAGCGACAGGCTCCTCTCCCATGAGGGATGCGGCGTAGCGGATGATGTCAGCGTCGTCGCACAATTCGCTGATGTTCAGCTTGCGCTCTCGGGGGTTGACGCGGCTGCCGTCGGGGCGCACGGCGTTGACGTCGCCCGCATCGTTTAGCGACCTTGCGCGTACTCCGTCGACGACGAGTTCGGCGTGAGGTGTGTTTCCATCGGTGATGCGGCGGGAGCCACCGCCGGCTTTGGGCACGGTGCCGGTGGCGTTGACAATCAGCGGCCAAAAGGGGGGGTGGGGGCATTGGTCGAGGTGCCCCCCACGCACGTGCTTAGCTGCGTCGGCACGCGCGTCGCCCATGCCCTCCCCCAGTGACAGGAGGGCGGGCCCGAGCACGGCCAGAGGCGGCAGTTCTGCTTTGGTGAGGACGCCGTGTCTGGCAAAGGCGACGAGCTCCAGGTCGGGCCCGGCGACGTCAGCGATGGCGTCTGGCCGCAGTGCGCACGACACAGGGCCAAACGACAAAGGGCGATAGGGCGGCGGGCCGCGAGTGTCGTAGATCAATTGCCCGGCGCCGGCGGCTGACAGAGCCACCGCCGCGTTGCATCTGCCCTTGCCGGCTGCCACCTGCAGCTGGCTGCGAGCTTCTCGGGCGCACCAGCCGCGCATGCAATCGAGGGGGCCTGCACCCCCGACGAGCTCGCGCATGCTGCTCACGGGCGGGCCCGGGGGCTGTGGGGGGGGGTATTGGGGTGCGGAGGTGGATGGAGAGTCGTACCGAGGGTGCGTGATGTGGAAAAGCCGCCATTTGGAGGCTGCGGACGGAGCGACGAATATCCCGCGGGCCTCGGGGGGGAGGAGGTGGGCTGGCACGGCGGGGAGAATGCTGGGGCCCCAGTCGCGCACAGCTTGGTTAGGGTGCGCAGCGAAGTGGGAGCGCATCGCCTCGGCGTCCCGTTCGAACTTGAGGCACAGGGCGTGGTGGGCGGCCGCATCGGCGGAGAGGCCGCGAGGGGCGAGTGACGCCGTGCTCCCTGATTGAGGGTCAGAGTGGATGTGCCAAGCCGGCGGAATGGGCGAGCGGTGGGCATCGAGAAGCGCGACTGCGAGGTGCGCGTGCTGGCGCCATGCGGCAGGGACCTCTGCCCACGGCACGAGGCTGCCGCCTGTGGGTGCGAACCCCGCCGCGTGCGCGACGATGTGTGCGTCTCGCCCTCCTGGGGCACCGACCATGTCGACGTAGTGGGCAGTGGAGCATCGAGCAAGGGCAGGTGGCAGGTGCGACCGGCTCGCGGCGATAGCCTCCGATCGCGTGTGTAGGGTATCGGACGTTGGCAGAGAAAGGGAGGGGTCGAGGTGGACGAGGAGGGCCCCGCCACTTGCGGGGGCGAAACAGACCACAGTTACTACGAGTGCCAGGATGCGCGCCGCGCCCGCGCGGCCTTGCATGCTGCGCAGGGCCGGAGGGGGCGGGCTGTCACCGCCCTGTGTGCGCAGTGAGGGGGGGACTGGCAAGTGCAGTGACGGCGGGTCGGGCATCGAGGGGGGAGGAAGCGGCGGCGGGTCGCCCGCGCCGCCGCAAGTGCCGATGCGAGCGAAGCCGGCCTCGAGCTGCGGCCCGCCCTGCGCGCGCAGTGGGGGGGGGACTGGCAAGCTCGGCGACGATGGGCCGGGCGTCGAGGGGAGAGGAATTGGCGGTAGGATGCCCGCGCCGCCGCAAGCGCCGATGCGAGCGAAACCGGCCTCGAGGGCGGCCGCCGACGCCGCAAGGGGCCGCGCGCTAGCGCCGCGGCCGCCGCTGGAGGCAAGGTGGGCTGTGGGGTGAGCCGGGGGGATGGGCAGCCGAACGGGAGGGCTCTCTAGTTCCCGTTCGGCGCCCGAAAACCCCACTCAAGGCGGTAGGAGGCGATGGAGAAGATGTCCGCGGGGTCGCGCTGGGCGGGCCGGCGGTGGCAGGTGTCCTGGATGTGCAGGTGGCCTGGGAGCTGTGGGGTCGGGCAGCGACGCATACGCACTGAGTCTTCACCGTATCGCAGGCACGCCGGCGCGCCCGGCACCGACAGAGCGACGACGCAAATCTCATCGAGAGGGCGGCCGAAGTACGCCTCCACGTCGGCGACGCGGTAGAGGAGGGGCCCCACGCGAAGCCACACGTCGTTCACCCGCTCGTACAGCTCCTGAGAGGGAATGAAGTTGGAGGGGTAGTCAGCAGGCAAGGGGTCACCTGCAGCGGCACTCGGCACCGGGACCGAATTCGGGCCGCGCTCGCGCTGGGCGCTGCGGCCGCCGGCGGAGCTGTTCGGTGGCGTGAAGCGTCCTGGCGGCGGGCCGGGCGGTGGGGGGGGAGGCGTCGCCTGACGCGGAGCTGCGGGCGCCTGCCGTGCGGCGGGCGCAGGTGCAGGGCCGGCGCCGGCCAGTGTTACGCTGCCAAAGCTGGCGGCGGCGCCGGTCATCTTGTTCGACGCCCCACGCGTGCGCTTGTGCCTTCCGCGTGAATCGCCCGTAGCTGCGGGCATGCTGGCGACGCCTGCCCCGTGCCTGGGCGGGCCCCAAGAGGGCTGGCTGCCGCCCGGCCGGATGGCAGCCACTCTGTCTCCGATGCGCAGAGCGTGATCATGCGCGGTCGCTGCGGCCCGAACGTTCATGAGCATGATGTCCGCGCGGCCGCCGTGGGGGGCGAAGACGACGCGGAAGCGAGCTCCCGCGCCCCGCGCGCGCATGGCCTCAATGGCGGCCGTACGTGCGTCCTCGAGGGCGGCGCGGATGCCAAGGGCAAGCTCTAAGACGGCGTCGGGGTAGCGGCGTGTGATCGTGTGGTGGGCAGCGGCCACGGTGTGTATGAAATCGGTGAAACCTTCGTACCCAGCGGCGGCGAAGAGCGGGCTCATGATGATGCCGATGTCGGTGAGGATCTCGAGCCCCGCAGAGGAAGCCAGCATGAGGGCGTCGGTGGCGGCTATGGTGGTGCGAACGCCGGGGCTGAGCGCCATCACAATGGGCCACATGTCTACGAAATGCAGCGGAACCGCCCCCGAGAGTAGGTCCCTGGCTACCCCCGGGGGGAGTATGGCCGCATCGGCGGCGACGGGCGAATAGAACTGCTCGTTGACGACGCACTGCACGAGGAAAGGGTCGAGGCACGAGCGATATTGACTGAGGATCGCGCTCGCGCCATCGCCAGTCACCGGCTCGCCAAGCAGCGCGCGGCGTGCGACGATGAGCGAGGACTTGAGAGCAGCAGTAACCACCTGGGCGGGCGGCGTGCCATCGGTAGCCACAGCTGCAGCTAGCGTCGACACCGCCGCCCAGACAGGTTGGAGCAGGAGCTGTTGCGGTATGTTGGCCGCGTCCGCCGCGCGGTTGCCGGTAGGCACGGCGCCGAGGTGGAGTAAGGCGTCCTCGAACGGCAAGTTGGTGATGACAATATGCTGGGAAGCCAGCAACTGCTCAGTGGATTTCAGAAAGGCGCGGGTGATCACAGGCGATAAGGCGCCGGGCGCGGCTACGCCCCGTGCGTAGACGGCGGCGAGCACTGCCTCGGCGGCGCGGCGCGTTCCCCCACCTCCACGCGCCACGAGGCGTGCGAGGTGTGGGAAGTGTGGGAGCACGGTGGGGAGAGCGGCCATTAGAGCGGACTCCCCATCTTCTTTGAAGAGGGCGAGGTCGCCGAGGAGCTCGTGGGCTGCGTCGGGGCCGCTGGGGGGGCGGAGGAAGAACGGCGCGCCTGCGAGCGCGGTGACGAAAGCGCGCGCGACACCGCCGCCTTTGTGGTGTGGCTTGGCGAAAGGGAGGAGAGGCATTAGAGAGTGCATCCACTCGGGGTCGGATGGCGGCGCGTCGTCGGGTTGCGCGATCAATGCAAGAGCAATCGACAGCGGAGCGCCTGCGCCGTCGCGGAGGAAGTCGCCTGCGGCAGCTCCCGCGAGAACGCGTGCGCGCGTGTCGTCGGTGGTGGCGGCGCCGACAGTACCGCCACCACCGCTGGACGTGAAAGGAGGGAAAACGAAATCCGGACGGGACAGCAAAAAGTCCGGGTGGGAAAACAGCTTTTCCTGGAGAACGATGAGCAGCGGCATACCGACGGGCGGAACCTCCGACCCGCCGCCGCTGGCATCGATGGCGTCGAGCGTGGCGGCTAGTGCGCGCAGCGTGCGCTCGCGCGCCGGTTCCGCAAGAGCCAGCCCGCGCAGCGGCGCCGCACTGAGCCCTTCCACGTGGGACGAAACGAAGAGAACGATGCGGTCAAAGAGGGCGGCAGAACAACGATGGAGAGTGCGACCATCCAGAAGAGCGGACGGACGAAGGAGGTAGGAGGGTTTCGAGACCGAGTCGAGGAGGCGGAGGACGGAGACGGAGGAGATCATAACGGTATCGGCGGCGGCGGCAACAGACATCTCAAAGAAGCAGTCGGGTTTACGGAAGCGAGAGGTGCGAGGCGAGGCGCGAGGGCAGCTGTCGAGGGCTCGTTGCGGCTCGGGTGCTGCGAAACTCCTTTTGGGTTTCGGGCACCCATCTGCTCGGCGGCCTTCGCCTGCCGACGACACACTTTCTTATTTCTGCGCAATAAGGACGCGTGTCGCCATAACGGCTTCTGCAGCTGCTCGAGATCGATGGGTAGCTG
>PIVL01000230.1 GCA_003354145.1 Paracoccaceae bacterium | reverse complement strand
ATGCCAAAGATGTATATGCCCACTTTCAGCATGGTGAACACGCCAGCCTTGACCACCGCAACAGCGTGCAACAGTGCCGACACAGGGGTTGGGGCAACCATCGCGGCGGGCAGCCAGCGATGAAACGGCATCAACGCAGCTTTGCCAATGCCAAAGGCATAGAGGCCCAATAGGACGGCGATCATTGGCCCCGCGATGTGGCCCTCAAGAATGCCGCCTTTGGTGAAATCCAGCGTGCCAGTGATGGTATATGTCCAGACCACCGCGACCAGTTGCAGCCCAATGGACGTGCCGATCAAGACGCCCAGATAGGTACGTGCGTCGGCCACCGCCTCGGGTGTGCCTTTGTGGGATACAAGCGGGTAGGTCGACAGGGTCAGGGCCTCGTAGAACAGGAACAGCGTGAACATGTTGGCAGAAAAGGCGATGCCCATAACGGTTGATATGGCAAAGCTGAAATACATAAAGAACCGGGCGTGGTGTTCTTCATTATTGCCGCGCATATAGCCGATGCCATAAAGATGCGTAATAATCCACAATCCGCTGGCTACAATGGCAAAAAGCAATCCCAATGGTTCAACGTTAAATGCCAGATCAAGGCCGGGCATGACACTGTAGAGCACCATTGGCTCGGTGGTGCCGTTGCCTTCGTTTGACAGGATGTTCAGCACACATAGGAACGTAACCACGGCAGCCACCAATGTGGCACCGTCGCGCAGGTTTGGCTTGTCGCGCCAGATGATGTTGGTGAACACCGCCAAAAGCGGGGTGATCATGCTGGCCAGAATGGCTGTGTTCGTGTCCATGCCCGCGCGCCCCTAGTTCATCATGCCAGCGGAACCCACCAGCAAACTTAGTGCCGCTGCTTGAGCAGCCGACAGGGTCATTTCCGCGTTGAAGCCGAACCAAATACAGGCCAGTGCAGCGATCCAGATTGGGATCAGCATTGACATCGGGGCCTCACGCACGTCGCTGTCAGCGGGCGTGGGTTTCATGTACAGAACCTCAACCACGCGCCAAACGTAAATCACTGCCAGCAGGCTTGAGGCTACGATTAGCAGCGCCACCGGCCACCAGCCTTTTTCCAAGGCCCCCTGTACGAGAACCCATTTGGATACGAAACCGGCAGTTCCCGGCACGCCAATCAGGCTTAGCCCGCCGACCACTACAGCCGCAGAGGTCCACGGCATGCGTCGCCCCAACCCTTCGATTTCGTCGTAAAACGATCCCTTGGCACGCAGGACATAGGCGCCAACAGCCATGAACAATGCGGCCTTGGTGATACCGTGGTTGAACAGATGCACGATGGCAGCGGTCAGCCCGGTTTCTGTCAACAACGAGATCCCAAGCAGGATATATCCAATCTGGGCAATGCTGGAATAGGCCAGCATACGTTTGAAATCGGTTTGAAAAATCGCGACAAAGCTAGACAAAAACATGGCTATGATCGCGAAGGGCAGGATAATGAAATCCAGTGTGTAAAACTCAAACAGGAAGGACGGTTGAAACACCGAAAACATGAACCGCAGCAACACATAAATCGCCACCTTGGTCGCGGTTGCGGCCAGGAATGCTGTGATGGCAGAGGGCGCAAAAGTATAGGCGTTTGGCAGCCACAGGTGCAGCGGATACATCGCCACTTTCAGGCCAATTCCGACAACGATAAAGGCAAACGCCATCCGGACTGTCCGGTTGGCCCCCTGATCGGCGATCCGATCAGCAATATCGGCCATATTCAGCGTGCCGGTTGCCATATAAAGGAAGCCAAGGCCGATCACAAAGAACGTCGCGCCGATGGTGCCCATGATCAGGTAATCATAGGACGCAGTCAGCGCCCGGCGATCTCGATTGGCACCTTGCGCAATCAGCACATAGGTCGACAGAGACGAGATTTCGAGAAACACAAACACGTTGAACGCATCGCCCGTTATCGTCACGCCCAACAGGCCTGTCAGACACAGCAAGAAGGCAGTATAAAATAACGCATGATGCTTTTCTGGCACCTCTGCGGCAATGCTGACGCGCGCATAGGGCAGCACCAGCGTGCTGATTGCTGTGACCAGCACCAGCACAAATGCATTTGCCGCATCGACACGGTATTCTATGCCCAATGGTGGGGCCCATCCACCCATGTGATAGGAAATAATGCTCCCGTCGATAACCTGTGACAGCAGCATAACGGCAATTACAAACGATATGGCGCTGGCTGCAAAGGCAATCGGCCAAGCCAGACGGAGACTACCAAACATCACCACCAATGGAGCAGCGATAAAGGTCACCAGAATTTGCAGCGCAGGCAACTGATCGTTCAGAGTCATGGCTGTGTGATGTACTGCTTGGGCACTCATCAGACGGGGCCGCCCATGACTTCGCCATGATCTTGTTCTTCGACGCGGGCAGTACTGCGGTTAGCGGCCAGAATACCCTCTTCTTCGATGGTGCCGTATTCTTCGCGAATGCGGATCACAAGCGCCAGAGCCAGCGAGGTGGTGGCAACGCCAACCACAATTGCGGTCAGGATCAGCACATGCGGCAAGGGGTTGGAATAGACCACGTTGGGGTCAATATTCATGTCGACCGGAAAAATCGGGGCGGTGCCTCCAACCACTTTTCCCATCGAGATGTAGAGCATGAAAACAGATGTCTGAAAGATGTTCAGCCCGACAATCTTTTTCACCAGATTGCCCTTGGCCACGACGATATAAAGACCTGTCATCATCAGCACGATGAACAGCCAATAATTCATATGCCCAACGATAAACTCCTGGGTAAATTCGGTCATATCACCAGGCCTCGTCGCTCATGATTGGGGTGCGTGAGGTGAAGGCATAATAGATAGTGACCATTACTCCGGTCACAGTTACACCAACGCCCAATTCGACAAGTAAGATTCCATAGTGTTGGCCGTGTACGGGATGATCCGGAGACAGGGCAGTATAATCAAGAAACGCATAACCGGTGAACATGCTGACAAGGCCAGTTCCCGCGTAGATCAACACCCCAAGAGCTGACAGCTTATGAACCAACCAGGGTGGCAGAACCCGCTGGACGTGATCCAGGCTGAATACTATGCCATAAATGATAAACGCCACGGCCATGATTACCCCAGCTTGAAAGCCGCCACCGGGCGAATAATCTCCGTGGAACTGCACATATAGCGCAAACAGCATGATTGGGCCGACCAACAGCTTGGTGATGACCCGCAGGATCAGGTGGTGACGCATCAGGTGTCCTTTTTAGGGTTGCGGCGACGGCGGCGTCGCAGGCCGTTGATCAACAACAGCACGCCTACAGCGGCGGTGAACACAACCGCGGTTTCGCCCAATGTGTCATAGCCACGATAACTGGCAAGAACGGCTGTCACCACGTTGGGCACATCAATTTCATGCGGGCTTTGAAGTAAATATTCGGGGGCGACATGGGTCTGAGCCGCAGCATTCGGATCGCCAAAGTTTGGCATATCCAGCGTTCCGTAAAACAGCGCCGCACCGGTGACGAGCACAACAATCAGGGGGATAACCTTTGAACGTTTCGAGGGTTGCTCATAGCGAGACGTCAATGCCAGTGTGCCCAGAATCAAGACCGTCGATATCCCAGCCCCAACGGCGGCTTCAGTAAAGGCAACGTCGACGGCATCCAGCGTTACAAACAACAAGGCTGATAACAGGCTGAACACGCCTGACAGCATCACGACAGCAAAGAGGCTGCGCATGCGAACCGCGGTCAACGCCGTCGCTACCAGCAAGATAAACAGAATTATGTCTATAAAGGTATTTATGACGCGTCGCCTTGTTTTTGCTGGTTTTCGTCGTCCGGGGCAGGTTCTGCATCTGTGCCAGGCTTGGCTGATGGCAACTGCCGTGGCCTCAGGCCTGATACCAGGGCCGCATTGGCCACTGCATGTGTCGAGGTGGGCCCCGTAATGAACAGGAATATAAGGATAATCAGCAGCTTGACCGCAATCAGTCCGGGGCCAGCCTGTAACATCATGCCCAACAGCAACAGGATGACTCCGGCGCTGTCGCTGATCGACGCGGCATGCAATCGTGACCAGAAATCAGGGAACCGCAAAGTGCCAATGGCGCCTATGATGGCAAAGAATGATCCCGACACGATTAAGATCCAGCTCAGAATGTTGACAAGTGTTTCCATCATGCTCAACTCTCTGTCTTTGATGTTTCGCGCCGGACATCGCCAATGGCGCGATAGCGAAAAAACTTCAGTATGGCGATGGTGCCGACAAAATTGATCAATGCGTAAAGCAATGCAATATCCAGAAAATCAGGACGTCCACTTAGAAACCCCAAAACTCCGATAAACAGCACTGTATGGGTTCCGAACGAGTTCACAGCCAGAACCCGGTCATAAAGCGTTGGACCCGTAAAAAGTCTCACCAGCACAAGGATCATCGCAATAAACAGCGCTATTGAGGCCAGAACAAACATCAAGCACGTCCCCCGTCGACTGCACTTACGCGCGCATCCATATCGGCAAGGGCATCCATGTCATCGTCGCCATAATCCAGCGCATGAACCTGAAAATGGCCTTCTTCTGTCTCAACCGAAATCGTGCCGGGGGTCAGTGTGATTGAGTTAGCGAATATCACCTGACCCAGTTCGGTTTCCTGGCTGCAAGGCACATCAAACAAATGCTGCCTGATCGGCATTTTGGGCGACAGGATAATCTTGGTGACCGCCCAGTTCGATTTGGCAATTTCAACTAGTAGCCAAAGCATATACGCTAGAAAGGGGATTGGTTTCAGGCGGATTGCAAACTGGTCGCCATCAACAGCATCCATGCGGCGCGCCACGCAAACCACCAACAACACCGACGCGGCCCCGAATCCCAATATCATAGGCTTGTAAAGCCCAGACATTAGCAGCCACAAGGCCGCCAGCAAGATTGTGGTTCCGATTGTGCGCACCCGATGTCCCCGTTTTGTCGCTGCAATTTCACCGCTATCGCTACGGTCTGTTTCTGTGCTCATTCATATTTCAAATAAATAGCAAAAAGGAAAGCCTCTCGTGCACATATTCGTAGCTGTAATATTGCCAATTGGCTGGAGCTTGCCTGGTGTCTGGGATACCACGCTTTGATCTCTAAATTTGGCTGGACACACTTGTCAATTGTAGGAAAATCGAACAGGCTTGGCGGCCATGTCTGGCAAGCTCTCTCTCGTTAGCAGAATACGTGCCTGCGACTTGTGCGCTGACCGGTTCGCGGCCACTGCAACGGCGCATGAACCGCGACCAGTGGCCTGGTTTCGCCCGGGCGCGCGGATAGTGGTCATTGGGCAGGCACCGGGGCTGCGGGTGCATTTGTCTGGTCGCCCGTTCACCGACCCGTCAGGGGATCGGCTGCGCGACTGGCTGGGGCTGAATGAGACCACGTTTTATGACCGCAGCCGTGTCGCCATTGTGCCGATGGCGTTTTGCTTTCCCGGCTACAATGTTGCCAAAGCCGACCTTCCGCCGCCACCGATCTGTGCGCGAACATGGCAGCAGCAAGTGATGGAGTATCTGACCGGAGCTGCATTGACCATTTTGGTCGGCTCTTACGCTCAGCGCTGGCATTTGGGGGTAAAGACATCGGTGACCGATACCGTGTCCGACTGGCGATCCCACGCACCGCAAACCTTTCCCTTGCCACATCCGTCCTGGCGCAATAGCGGGTGGTTAAAGAAAAACCCGTGGTTTGCGACTGACTTGATACCAGCGCTGCAGACCGAGGTGCAAAAGGTGCTGCATGACTGAATTAACCCCATTGGACAAAGCCCACGAGGCGATGATTGCGGCCCCTGAAAATGACGCTGCCCGCCTTGGGTTCTACGAACGACTGGCTGACGGTGAATTGTTCTTGCTGCTTAGCCAAGAGGCCGAGGGGGAACAGATCCAGCCAGAAATGTTTGACGTTGCTGATGGTTCGTTCGTGCTGGCATTTGATCGCCAGGACCGATTGGCCAAATTCGCCGAGCGCCCGGCGCCTTACGCTGCGATGTCAGGCCGACTGATTGCACAATTGCTGGCCGGGCAGGGGATCGGGCTGGGTCTTAATTTGAACACCGCCCCATCCTCGTTCCTGATTCCAGCCGAAGCGGTGGACTGGTTGCACCAAACCCTTGGTCATGCGCCCAACGAAGTTGAGGCCAAAATAGCCGCGTTTAATCACCCTGCGGGTCTGCCTGAGTCTCTGTTGACGGCACTGGATGCAAAACTGGCCACCGCCTCTGGGCTGGCCACATCCGCCTATCTGGTCGGCGTTGAATATGACAACGGAGTACGGGGCCATTTGCTGGGGTTTGTCGATGCTTTAACGGACGCTCAAAGCGCGCTGGCCAAAGCTGTTAACGAAGCTCTGACCTTTTCGGGCATCGAGGCCGGTGCATTGGATGTCGGATTTTTCGCGGCCTCCGAGCCAGTATCCGCCAAGCTTGCCAAATTCGGTTTGCGGTTTGAGTTGCCAAAACCACCTGTCCAGAAGAAACCCCAACCCGTTATTCCCGGCAGCGATCCGGCCAAACCACCTATCCTGAAGTAGCGAACACCCTGCCTTTTGGTTTGGAAATACCCCGCCGATGGGAAAAGCCCAGTTCAGCTCAAAGCCCTCCAAGGTCACGGGCTTGCCAAAAGCAACCTGTAGGCTAACTTGCATCAAAGATAGTGTCCTAATGCCGTGAGCTTATGATCATGAAACAGACAAACGCACCGCTTGATGACCATTATGATGTCCTGATCATCGGCGCGGGCATTTCCGGCATTGATGCAGCCTATCACCTGCAAAAGAACCGTCCCGGCACTCGCTTTGCCATGATCGAGCGTATGCCCAGTTTTGGCGGTACCTGGAGCACCCACAAATTCCCCGGCATTCGCTCTGACAGTGACCTGTTCACCTTTGGATTCAAATGGAAACCCTGGACCGGCAATCCAATTGCCAAGGCGGACCAAATCCTGACCTATCTTGACGAAGCTCTGGATGAAAACGATCTGCGCCGACATATCCGGTTTGACACCGACGTGCTTAGCGCTGCCTGGTCGGGGGACACAAAGCAATGGACGGTTACCCTTCGCCGCGAAGATGACGAATCCCCGGTGACCATAACCAGCAAATTTCTGTGGATGTGTGCGGGGTATTACAATCACACGGACGCTTATACGCCGGACTGGCCGGGAATGTCACAGTTTGGCGGTACAATCGTGCATCCTCAGACATGGCCAGAGGACCTGGATTATGCGGGTAAAAATGTTGTTGTCATCGGCTCGGGCGCGACGGCAGCCACCATCATTCCGGCGATGACCGAAACGGCAGCGCATGTGACGATGCTACAGCGTTCGCCGACTTATTTCTTTCCCAAACCAATGATTGATGAATTTGGCGAAACCCTGCGCGCGCTTGAGCTGTCAGATGACATGTACCATGACATCATGCGACGCAAATTCCTCTATGAATCACAAGAGACAGTGCGCCGGTCACGTGAGGAGCCCAGAGTTCTGGCGGCAGAGCTGATTGGTGCGGCAAAGGAATATCTGGGAGAGGATTATGACGTTTCCACCCATTTCACGCCCAGTTACCGACCATGGCGGCAACGCATTGCCATGATCCCCGACGGTGATCTGTTCGTCGCCATTCGAGAGGGAAAAGCGTCGGTTGTGACCGACAAGATCAAGAGTTTCACCGAAACCGGACTATTGCTTGAATCCGGTAAAGA
>PIVL01000539.1 GCA_003354145.1 Paracoccaceae bacterium | reverse complement strand
ACGGTTTCGATCACGTCATCATATTGCTTGAGATTGTAATAGGCACCACCAAGATGCCAAAGATACTGGTCCGGGAAATAAGGGTTCAGCCGCATCGCCTTTTTCAGGCATTCAATAGCAGACTCATTATCACCAGAGTGAGCCAGCGCGTCCGCAAAATCAGAAAGCATATCAGCATCATTCGGATTAAGCGCCAGCGAGCGTTTGTATGCTCCGATCGCCGAGTCGTGATCCTTTCGATAAAGATGGGCGAAACCAAGCTCTCCAAACCCTCGTGAATCCGTCGGGTCCAATTTAATGGCCCGCTGGGCAAACGAAAGTGCCGTGTCCAGCGCGTGCTCTGCATTCTTGGTCCAGGAATAGCGCCAGTCGATGTTCACTGTACGTGAAAGTGCGGCAGACGCCCTTGCATACCTGTTGTCACGCTCAAAGGCTCTTTCATAAAACGAATGCGCCTCGTGATTATGGCGCCTGGTGTATTGGAAAATATGTTGCTGACCACGCAATACAAAACCGTAAGCGGCCAAATCTGACGGCACAGTCTGAGTGATGCGTTGGCGTTCTTGCTCCTCTATCAAAACGGCGGTTGCGGCAACGATGGATTCGGTGACTTCGTCCTGGATTGCAAATATATCGTCTATGTTTCGGTCGTAATGTTCACCCCAGATAGTCCGTCCGGTATCAGCATCAATTAGTTCAATCGAAATCCTTATTCGCGCCGCCGCTCTTCGAACACTACCGCGTGCGACGTATTGCACTCCAAGTCTCTGCGCCGCTTCGTGTGGCAGCATATTCTGGGCCTTAAGGACAAATGCAGTGTTTCGGGCGATGACAAAGAGGTTCTTGAACTTTGAAAGGTTCATTGTGATGTCGTCTGTAAGCCCATCCGCAAACCACCCGTCCGACTGGTCTTGGCCCAGATTGACGAGAGGCAACACCACGACTGAGGGAATTTCGGGTCGCACGTGCTCTGGCGGCTGATGATCGTTGCGCAAAGTCGCGGCCATCGTCACGCCTTCGACTTCGCTGCGAACACAATATATGTCAATCGGATCTTTAATGTTTTTGAGCGTCTGCGTACCCAGAAATTCATATCCATAGCGCAAACGGTTACGAATCTGCTCGTAGATAGTGGAACTAACTATGATCCGGCCCGGCTCGGCAATTTCCTGAAGCCTCGCCGCGATGTTGACGCAGTCACCGTGAATGCCACGCTCGTCCATAAGAATTTCACCCAGATGAACACCCGCACGAAAACGGATGCGCTGATTCTTTGGCTTCGATTTGTTGTAGCTATCCGAAATACCGTGCAGTTTTACACCAAATTTCACAGCGTTCGTTGCCGTGTCAAACAGAGCAAATAACCCGTCGCCACGCACATCAACGACCTGCCCACCAAGTGCCCGGCATGCTGTTTCGAGCTCGGACAAAATCAATTTCAGCGAGCTGTATGTCTCAATCTCATTTTCACCCATGAGCCGTGAATAACCGACAACATCGGCAAAAATAACGGCACCCAATTTCCGTTGGATAGGGTTGTCCGATTTATGCTTTTCCACATCAAATTCTCCGCGGCCAGTTAGGCCAAAAAAATCAAAACCCTACTTGCTAAAATAATGGCATTTCCGTGTCTTCGTTCAATCTGTTTCAAAAGTGTTCGGTGGCCAAATCCATCTTGGTGACGACGTTTCGCAAAATGCGACGGTCGTTTCCGGGCAAAGTTTCCGCGCAACGTTTGCTCGTTTCTTTTCCCACTCGTTTTGAAGAAGACCGACTACCATCATGTCAAAATGCTGGCCGTCAGCGAACCAAGCCTGACGCATCCGGCCTTCGACCTCAAATCCAAGCTGTTGGAGCAGATCGACCGATCTGACGTTGTCTGCACGATAATACG
>PIVL01000538.1 GCA_003354145.1 Paracoccaceae bacterium | reverse complement strand
ACCTTCTGGCCGAAGCCGCCCGACTGTGCGCGGAAACATACGATCCGGTTTCCTTCCATTTCTGTGTTGGCGCGGTATGTGCGGCCATCTACCAGTTGGATTGAAAAGGTGCCTTTGCCATTTGCTGGTGTGATGCGTTCGATTTCCATCTCGTCGTTCCCTTCGTTGGCTTCATTGCCTATACCTATAATATAGGGCTTATGGTCCTTGCCTGCAAGTCCTATTTTACCTTGGAAATGCCATCGGCTTTTCTTGGTCTGGAATCACAACTTCCATCGGCTCCCTTACGATCCTGTCCAGCCATTCCATCGCGCCAACCTTGACTCCGCCGTTGATCTTATAAGCTACGATCGGCATATAGGCTGGGTCGTCACAAACGCGGATCAATTTGCGTCCAAACCAGCCTATGCGAACCTTGATCCAAGCCCAATAAAAGCCGGGATAATCAATACTAATTCCGCCAGACTTTGGGACAATCAAACCCTCCTTGCCTTTCACCTTCGCAGAAATCCTTGCGCCGTTTGGAATGTCTGGCCTGCCGCCATCGTGTTCAATCCAATCCATGCCCTGCGGCCTCCCGGTCGTCTAAATCTGTGAAATATCGGGTGATACAATTCAGCGCGGCCTGTCGCGTCTCACGGCTAACCTTTCTGTTACCATACCCTTTAACCTGCGCTTGCATATGCCGGGTATTATAAGAAACTGTCGCGCGCTCTGGCCCCATGATGCTGAACACCGTTTCCGAACCTGCCTTGCAGGCTTTCGCATAGGATCTGACGCAATGTCGCTGCGTTGCACTTTCAATAGCCAGTTCGGATTCGGATTTTAGCAGGCTGAAAGAATAGCCATTCATATCATCATAGAACCACGCCTTCGCCCAAGGCGTCGGATCTGCGCCTTCAAGCGCCTTTGCTGTAGCAAGCGCGTCGTGTTCCCGCTTCAGACGCTTTCGGCCCCACGTTGGGTCGATGATGCCGTTCATCCGCTGAAAGTCTTTTGCTACGATTAAATTCTCCATAAGGTCTTCTCCGGGTCGAGTGTGGCGGCAGGCAATAAGCAGAGTGAATTTCCGACCAAACTCTAGCATTTTTCTGGCGTGATGCCGTTCATGAGCTGGCCATTCCATCGCCTCGTCCAGTGACCAAGAGCCAACAAGGCGCAGCACCATCCGGTTGCAGTTTGTATGGACGTTAGCCGTTCGGATTTGTTGCCAGACGTGACCGCCGACGATCGCTTTAATTTCGGCCGGCGGTTTGTTGAACAGGACGATGAAAGGGGCAAGGTGGGTAAGTCCGTCTGCTTCGGCCTGCGCCAAATGCCGCCAGCTAGATTGCAGCATAGAAACGATCGGCTTGTATTTCAGCAATCCATGCCTGACGAACCACTTAGGCGGCTTAAACTCTGCCATTTCAAGGCCGGGAAGAAGTGCCTTAGAATGGTCAGATATAAATGCGTTAGAATTGGCGGTCATATTCAGCCCTCCAAAGCTGCGCACGGAGCCGGGATGATTACCGTCTCGTGATCGTAAAGTGGTTTCAAAATCCACGCCATTGTTACCACAAAGACGAAGAACAAACCTATCCAGTGCCACATATCACTTCTCCCTTGCTACAAGCATTGCGTCCGCGATTTCATAAGCAGCATCCGCAACCGATGCCGCGCGTTCAACCTTTGTAAATCCAGCAACCTCGCTCGCTGGCTTGCTTATCAATCCAGCAAGCAATGGCGGCAGCGCAACAAATGCGGCAGCATCGCGCAGCGACATTCCAACCTCCGAACTATGAGTAATATCGTCTTGACGCGGAAACGCTGCTCCGCCATCGCTCCCATCTGTTCTTAAATCAGCCATATTATTCTCCAATCCATAATGGTTTCTGCTGCCCTATAGCGTCCCAGCCTGCA
>PIVL01000229.1 GCA_003354145.1 Paracoccaceae bacterium | reverse complement strand
TCGACCTGATCGCCTTTCACACCGGTTGACGAGAACATCACCTGTGGCGGCACATAGGCCACGGCATTAAAGAATGAATAGGGGCCAAGGTTGTTTACTCCATTTCCGTCGCGTGTCGAAATCCAGCCGATCGGACGCGGCGTGACAATGGCATTAAACGGATTGTGTGGCAGGCCATGGCCGTCCTCGGGGCGATAGAACATGTGGTGCTCCTGATGTTTGCCCAAGGACTAGCGCCGTGATAGGGCGAATTCCAGTACTGATTTGAGGCCGCACAGGTGATTGAACTAAAACCGGAAAAGCCGGACGACTGGTGGGAAGTCGAGGCATTGTATGATTTGTGTTTCGCGCCCGGGCGCGAAGCGTTGTCGTCCTATCGGTTGCGTGACGATATCCCTCCTGTACCTGATTTATCGCTGGTGGCTCGGGATGTGGACGGAATTTTGGCCGGGGCGATCCGGTTTTGGCCGGTCCGCGTGGGGCAGGCGGCGGCGTTGCTTCTTGGGCCTGTGGCGGTGCACCCGACGCACCAGGGTGAAGGGTTGGGTGGCGTTTTGATCCGCGATGCACTGGGCGTGGCACAGAGCCAAGACTGGGCAAGGGTTCTGCTGATCGGTGATGCGTCCTATTATGGGCGTTTTGGGTTTCGTCAACTACATGGCGTGGACATGCCGCCACCGACCAATCCAGACCGTATTCTGGGCCATGAATTGCGCACCGGCGCCTGGCAAGGTATTCAGGGCCCGGTGACCCGCTGGATCTAGCCCAAGCATTGAAATTTAACGCTACCCCCCTAGCTTAAGTTACAACAAGGAGTTGCAATGGACGATCTGACAACCCTGACACCCATAGATACCGAAGCAGAGCTGACACGGCTTGCCGAACGCTATCGGGCGGCGGGTGGTATCGGTGTGAAATTGTTGAACATGCTGGGTGGTTCAGCGGAAAACCTGTTGGATCGGCTGCCGCCAAATGTGAACAAAGGCCTTGAAAGTGCCGTGGATCAGGCATTGCGGGTGGCGATGCGTACGGCGCATAAGTCACGCAAGTCTGTGCCAGATCAAAGTGATCGGGTGAACCGTGCAGTGACCACCGCCATGGGCGCAGCAGGCGGGTTGGGTGGTTTGCCATCTGCATTGGTCGAACTGCCGATGACAACAACTATGTTGTTACGATCGATTCAGGGCGTTGCCAAAGAATATGGGTTCAACCCGGCCTCTGAAAACGTTCAGTTTGATTGTATCCGGGTTTTTGCCGCTGCGGGCCCGCTGGCCAGTGATGATGGTGCGGATATGGGGTTTGTATCCGTAAGACTGACATTGAGCGCCGGGGCCATGAACAAGCTTGTTGCCATTGTTGCGCCGCGACTGGCTGCCGTTTTGGGCCAGAAACTGGCGGCTCAGGCGGTGCCCGTTCTGGGAGCGGTCGCAGGCGCTACGACGAATTTTGTCTATACGTCCTACTATCAGGAAATTGCCCATGTGCATTTCGGATTGCGCCGCCTGGCCTTGAATTCCGATATCTCCGAGAACGAACTTGTTGCGCGCCTTACCCAGAAGATGCAGAAAAAACTCAACAAATAGATCGGCACCTTGATGATTTCCGGTGCCTTCCCACTAAATATGGGGCATTTATAATGAAATTGAGTGAATATTTACCAAGTCCGATGTAGCATTTCAAAAAAGACCAAAGGGCCGTGACCCCGCAATGATGATAAAACAACTGCCAATTAGTGTTCGTGCGTCGCACAAAAGCGATGTTCGTAGCCAGTTTGCCGCACTGTGTTACCGGATTGTGCGCGGCAAGCCTGAAATATTGCTGGTCACAACACGCGGATCGGGGCGCTGGATCGCCCCCAAGGGCTGGCCGATGGATGGCAAGACACCGGCAGAATCCGCAGCGCAGGAAGCCTGGGAAGAAGCGGGTGTTATTGGCAAGGCCCATGATCAATGTCTGGGGCTTTATTCCTATAACAAAACCATGGGTCGCGGTGTTGGTTTGCCTTGTGTGGCGATGGTCTATCCGGTGCGGGTGAAATCGCTTGTGACGGATTTTCCTGAAAAGGGGCAGCGTCAGCGCAAATGGTTCACCCCAAAAAAGGCTGCGGCTCGCGTGCAGGAACCAGAGTTGGCGCGCATTTTACGCGATTTTGATGTTCGGGTTCTCAAGTGACTAACGCTATGCCCTTGCACTTGGTGGGGGAAGGCCTCACTTGTAGGGTATGATTCAATACGCTTTGAAATGCGCCGATGGGCATAGTTTTAACAGTTGGTTTCAGTCGGCTGCTGCCTATGAAAAACTGTCAGTTGCCGGGCATGTGTCCTGCGCGATCTGTGGTAACGCGCAGGTTGATAAGGCAATCATGGCCCCCCGGGTCACGGCTGGGCGTGATGCTTCTGCTGAACCTGTCGAACCCGGTGCCTTAAGCAAGCCAACCAATCCAGCAGAACAGGCGTTGGCTGACCTGCGAAAAAAGGTTGAAGCCAATTCAGATTATGTCGGCATGAACTTTGTCTCAGAAGCGCGTGCAATGCATGATGGCGAGACGCCCGGACGCTCGATCTATGGCGAAGCGAAACCCGAAGAGGCGCGCAAACTGGTTGAAGAAGGCATTCCAGTGGCCCCGCTGCCGTTCATGCCGAACCGCAAGACGAATTAGTTGCCCGCCAACAGCACCGATTCAGGGATCTCGTATCGTTCATAGGGATCGATAAACACAAATATCGCGCCATGTTGATGCTCGCTTGTCATTTTTGCTGTGGCATTTGTCGAGGCGGGTTTGCCGCTATTCGAAATAGATGTAACGAATCTCACCGCCCGGCAACAACACCCGCACTGTCACATCAGGTTGGCCTTGTTTGAGCGCCTCATAGGCACACAGGGCAACCTGGGCGGATTGCAGATTGGCACAGGGCAGTTTGCCCAATGTCTTCGTTCCATCCGTGGCATCAACCTCTGCGGTTTGCGCCGATAAGGCAGAGGCAGACAAAACAAACAGCGCCAGGGCGATTATCAGGCGCATTCTGGATTCTGTAGGTTGGGTGTTATCTGTGCAAACTGACACCACTAAAGTCGCGTGTAAAGCAAGCACGTCGTACATCTCTTGCCCTTAACTCATCAACGGCATATGAGGCGGAGAGCTAAAAACCAACGAACTTGGGAATACAGTGAAATGCCCGTTCTGGTCATGAAATTCGGTGGCACATCTGTTGCCAATCTGGACCGCATCCGCCGCGCTGCCAAACGCGTCGGCGTTGAAGTGGCCAATGGATATGACGTTATTGTCATCGTCTCGGCGATGTCCGGCAAAACAAACGAGCTTGTAGGTTGGGTCGGTGAAACCTCACCAATGTTTGATGCCCGCGAATATGATGCTGTGGTGGCGTCAGGTGAAAACGTCACGGCCGGACTGATGGCGCTGACCCTGCAGGAAATGGATATACCAGCGCGCAGCTGGCAAGGCTGGCAAGTACCGGTTTTGACCACCAGCGCGCATTCCGCTGCCCGGATCGAAGATATCCCACCGGAAAACATCATGTCGAAATTCGACGAAGGCATGCGTGTTGCGGTTGTTGCCGGGTTTCAGGGGCGCAGTCCCGAGGGCCGGATTACAACGCTGGGTCGGGGCGGGTCGGACACCACAGCGGTGGCCTTTGCGGCCGCCTTTGGTGCGGAACGCTGCGATATTTATACCGACGTGGACGGGGTTTATACTGCTGATCCGCGTGTGTGCTCAAAAGCACGTAAACTTGACCGGATTGCGTTTGAGGAAATGCTGGAATTGGCCTCGTTAGGGGCGAAAGTGTTGCAAACCCGCTCGGTTGAATTGGCGATGCGCTATAAGGTCCGCTTGCGGGTGTTATCGAGTTTTGAGGGCCAGTCCGGCAATGCCGGGACACTGGTCTGCGACGAGGAGGAAATCATGGAATCCAATATTGTGGCCGGCGTGGCCCATTCGCGGGACGAGGCAAAGCTGACATTGCTTAGCGTCGCCGATCGCCCGGGTATCGCTGCAACTATCTTTACCGCGCTGTCGGATGCCAACGTCAATGTCGATATGATTGTGCAAAATATCAGCGAAGAAGGTCGGACTGACATGACCTTTTCCTGCCCCACAGATCAGGTCGGGCGTGCTGAAAAAGCATTGGACGCAGCACATGAACAAGATGTGCTGAATTTCCAGGAACTGGTGGCTGATACCGAAGTGGCCAAGATTTCAGTAGTCGGCATCGGTATGCGCAGCCACACAGGCGTTGCCGCAAAAATGTTCCGGGTTCTGTCTGTCGAAGGCATCAACATCAAGGTTATCACGACGTCAGAAATAAAGATTTCTGTCCTGATAGACAGAAAATACATGGAACTTGCGGTCCAAGCCCTGCATGATGCCTTTGAACTGGACAAAACTGCCTGAGCATTCCGCCCCGGTGGCTTGCTGCTGGGAACAGAGCGGAACATATGACCGACACATCTGACTCCAATAGTCGCAAGCTACTGCGGCGACTGCGCGACGCGATGGCAAGCGATGAGGCTGGTCAGGCGCGGCTGGACAAGATCACCCATTTGATTGCGGATAGCATGGGCACCGAAGTGTGCTCGGTCTATCTGTTTCGCGATGACGAAACACTAGAACTGTGCGCGACTGAAGGTCTTGATCCGGATTCGGTCCACAAAACCCGGATGCGTCTGGGCGAAGGTCTGGTTGGTCGGGTCGCCAAGGCCGGCAAAATTATAAACACGCCAAACGCGCCTGCCGAAAAGGGTTTTCGTTTTATGCCCGAGACCGGCGAAGAACGGTTCTCATCGTTCTTGGGTATTCCGGTCCAACGTGTGGGTGAAAAGTTGGGCGTGTTGGTGGTGCAATCGCGCGATGCCCGGGTGTATTCTGCAGACGATATCTATGCGCTTGAAGTCGTCGCGATGGTGGTGGCCGAAATGACTGAACTAGGTGCGTTCATCGGCGAGGGCGCGGCATTGTCCGCTCTCCACCAGCAATCGGTATTGTTGCGCGGCACAACCGGACAAGAAGGTACCGCCGAGGGCCATGTCTGGTTACATGAGCCACGTGTGGTTGTGACCAATCCGATTGCCGATGATCCCGAACGCGAAACGGAACGGCTGAAAGACGCAGTTGAGCAGTTGCGCGTTGGCGTCGACAAAATGCTGGAAATGTCGCTTACAGGTGACAAAGAACAGCTTCAGGTTCTCGAAACGTACCGGATGTTTGCCAATTCCAAGGGCTGGATGCGGCGAATGGAGGAAGACATAAGCCGGGGCCTGAGTGCCGAGGCGGCTGTCGAAAAAGAACAATCGCAGGCGCGGGCGCGTATGGAGCAAGTGTCAGATGCCTATCTGCGCGAGCGTCTTGCCGATTTGGATGACCTGTCCAACCGCATGCTGCGCATCCTGACCGGGCAGGGGGCTGATACTGGCGCGGATATGCCCACCGACCCAATCCTGATTGCTCGCAATATCGGTCCCGGTGAATTGCTTGGTTATGGCCGATCTCTACGGGGCATCGTGCTTGAAGAAGGATCAGTCGGTAGCCACGCAGCAATTGTGGCGCGAGCATTGGCAATTCCGTTGGTGGTGCATGGCGGGCGGATCACCACCGAGGCGCTGAATGGCGATCACATCATGGTGGACGGTGACCAGGGCATGGTTCATTTGCGCCCTGATGACACAGTGGTGACTGCGCTCCGCGACAAGATTGCGATGCAGGCGAAAGCGCAAGAGCGCTATGCCTCGATCCGCGACGCGCCGACGGTGTCGCTGGATGGTCAGGTGCTTTCATTACATATGAATGCCGGATTGATGGCAGATTTGCCCTCTCTTGAAGGCTCTGGAGCCGAGGGAGTTGGGCTGTTTCGAACCGAATTGCAGTTTCTGGTGCGTAACCAGATGCCAAAACGATCTGAGTTGGTGGCGCTTTACTCCCGTGTTCTGGATGCGGCCAAAGGCAAGGCCGTTGTGTTTCGCACGCTTGATATCGGGTCGGACAAAGTGCTGCCCTACATGAAGCCCAATGACGAACCCAACCCGGCGCTGGGCTGGCGGGCGATCCGGGTAGGTTTGGACAAGCCGGGAATGATGCGGATGCAACTTCAGGCGCTGATCCGGGCGGCAAACGGACGTCCACTAAGCATCATGTTTCCCTTTATTGCCCAATCTGAGGAATACCGCGCGGCGCACGCGGTTTTGGAAAAAAACATCGCGCTGGAGGAACGGCTGGGACATCGGATGCCGTCTTCGCTGGAAGTCGGAGCAATGCTTGAAACGCCTTCGCTGGCGTTTGCACCACAAAAATTCTTTGACGATGTCGGGTTTCTGTCGATCGGAGGCAATGACCTGAAACAGTTCTTCTTTGCTGCGGATCGTGAAAATGAACGGGTGCGTCGGCGCTATGATACACTGAATGTCAGCTTTCTGAGCCTGATTGAACGTATTGTCGAGCGCTGTGCGGTCAGTGAGACGCCGTTGTCGTTTTGTGGCGAAGATGCGGGTCGTCCGGTCGAGGCTTTGTGTCTGGCGGCGATTGGTCTGCGGTCGCTGTCTATGCGACCAGCCTCTATTGGGCCGGTCAAAAGCCTGTTGCTGCGCTCGGACTTGGGCGCCGTGCGCAAAATTATTGCAGATGCACGCCATCGGGGTGACCAGTCGGTACGCCCCGCTGTGATGGATTGGCTGCGCGCGCAATCCTAGGTGATGCTGCTCAAATGCTAAGACGCAGACGATGACCGGGCGCAAATGTCAGGGACATGGCGGTCACTGGTGCGTCGGGGCCAAATGTATGTCGCTTAAGCACCATGACCGGAGTCCCGGGAAGGCAGGCAAGATGGGTCGCTTCTTCTTCGGTTGCTGGGGATGCGCTGTAATTCAGTGTTCCATGAGAAAAGGGGGCGTTTTGCACCAGCCACTCGTTAGGGCTTATTTGCTCAAGAGGACAGGTGTCAAATCCCGGTGCCGCCGTCAGGTTGACCCAGCGATCTTCATAAGAAAAAGGACGATCATCAGCCAGATACAAGCTGCGAACATGATGCGCCGTCGTGTTGACGGGCAGGCCAAGAGCATCGCTCTGACAGGCTGGCATCGGTGTCGTTACGCGTTCAATCAACCGATGGGAAAAGCTTTTCCCCAAGGCCTCGATCTCTTGCCGGATCACCGGAATGGCCATCTGCGCACGGCGTTTGGGCGATAGCGCAACCCGGGTTCCGGCTTTGCGGCGTCGCTCTAGCCAACCGTCTTCCGCCAAAGCGCGCAAGGCCCGGTTGACGGTGGCCCGTGCACAGCCAAGCTCTTTGGCCAGTTCTTCCTCGTTCGGAATTAGCGCACCGGGCAGCCATTCGCGTGACTGAATACGGCGCAAGGCGTCAGCTTGGATATCTTGCCAGCTTAGCCCCATCACATCACCTCGGCCAATCGGGCCAGGCAGGCGCGATAGGCTTGGGTGATTTCGGGGCGGGCGATGTGGCAGCCGTTTTGCACCACATGACGACCCGCAGACCAGACATCGCAGGCGAGTTCATCGCCCGTAGCAAAAACCCAGGTGTCCAACACTGTATCGCCCTGTCGTCCAATCAGATCCGTCGCACCACCGTCCAACGCCACCAGATCAGCATAGTACCCCGTTGCAACGGCTCCGGACTTGCGGCCCGTTGCCTGCGCACCGCCTTTTAGTGCCGCGTCATACAACCGACGCGCAGTTGACCCGCCCGGTTTTGCAAGAATCGCACGCCCCTTGTCGCGCAATCTTT
>PIVL01000228.1 GCA_003354145.1 Paracoccaceae bacterium | reverse complement strand
GAAGCGGGCGATCTTGAGCCTTTGGAGCAGGCGTTCGAGATTTGAGCTGTGTACTGACCTGTACCCGCGTCAGCGGCGGGAGGGTGTTGGCAGAATGTTGGCCAATACGCCCGCCGGCCAGCTAAAGGGGACTCTACAGACATTCGTACTGATCAGTGGAACTGGCACTTCCGGCCCAGAGCGGGCACTCAAGTCTAATGCAGCGAACGACTGCTCCGAGCCCCAACTGAGTATTTTCTGCAATGCACGCATTTGGTTGTCTGCGCATTACGTGGTATATTTGTAGGACGCCAACTAGGGAGGAGCAAAGAATGTCTGGAACCCATGCAGCTTCGGACCCATCAACTTGGGACCCAAAGTTTGATGCGGTCGCAGCCGCACCAGATCATCATAAGATCATTTTTGAGAATGAAAAATTGCGGGTCTTGGAGGTGACCCTTGAGCCGCAGGATGAAGAGCCGTTACATCACCATCGTTGGCCGTCGGTCTTTGTGCTGGACGCGATACACGATGGCATCCACGACTATTCACCGGACGGAGAACGGCTGCCGCCAAGTCGCGACATTATGAAAGCCGTTGAGGCATGGGATGGCCTGAGCAGTCTTGTTGTGCACATGGCACCACAGCCCCTCGGGCGTGTCCTAAACACTGGCGACAAAGTCGTGCACGGTATCCGGATTGAGATAAAGGGGTAAAAATGCTCAGCCCCTGCGACAGTCGTGCGGGAGACATTAGCCAATTGCAGTGAACGGCGCTCGTTCGCATAGCAGGCCTTCAGGATTAATGAATTGGGCCACATCATGTGGCCCAATCCAATTCCCGGTGACGTGGTCAGCGTTCGTCGACAACCCGCACGGCCTTGCCTTGCGAGCGTGGAATCTGGCCGGGTGTCTTGGCTGTTACCGCACAGGTCACACCAATAATCGACTTGATATAATGGCGGGCGTTGGCAGATTGTTGGCCAATACGCCCGCTGGTCAGCTAAACGGGACTCTACAGACCTTCGTACTGATCAGTGGAACTGGCGCTTCCGGCCCATTGTTAACCTTCATAAACATTGCAGCGAAAGTCAGCTTCAGTACTTGAAGCGCAGCCCAATCCCGATCCCTTTGTCAAAGGGGCGGTCCTTGCCAAGTCCGACGAGTAAATCTCCGTAAAGAGCAATCCTTTTATTCACGTTGTACCCGATCTGGATTTCGGCAGTCGCAGGCACGGTATCATTGTGCCAGTCATAGGGAATAATCAGATCCAGCTTGGCCCAGTAGTCTTCTGCAAATGGTTGAAGAGCAATCAGCCTTGCTGCCGTTGTGCGCACGTCCGTAGAACCGCTGTAGGATTCAAAATGCTGCAACAGCGGGATAAGCGTCAGGCCTGTCTTAAGATTTGCAAATGCAGCCCCTCCAAACGGCGCAAGTGTGTCAGCACCAGAGCCGATCCCCTTAGCTGTATCTCCCAAATCCATGGTCCATTCGAGACCAACTGCGGTCCTCATCCCCCATGTTTCGTTCAGTTTCTTCTCTGAAGGAAAATAGATTGCTTTCAATACCGCGTTTTCAAAATCTGTGTGTCGGGTTCCGGTCACATCAGTGGAATTGTAATGTAGCTCGTATTTCATTTTCAGATTGTCGCGCAGCATGAACGCGCCATCGATAAAGGCATCCTGCCGGTCCGCGCCGCCAAGATCGAAGGCCTGAAAGCGGATGTCTGTGTTGTTGACAGCTGCAAGTGGGTTGGACGCATTTTCGGCAACCGATACCGGCGCAGCAAAAAGAGTGAGGACAGCAAGTGCCGCTGTTCGGCGGCGTGATCTAATACTGGTCAAAATTGTCTCCGCGTTAAGGCTGGAACAGTGTTAATCAAAATTAGTAGTGAAACCAAGACGGGCTTTCAAACTACGTTAGCCGCAATTTGAGAGAAATGCAGCGAATTCACACTTCCCGCCCTTTGTTGTAGAATGCTGCGCAGCGGAAAAAAATGTCCCGGAAGGGCTCAAATCAGGCCTCTGAGATTAATGGAAAGGCCACGTTATGTGGCCCAATCCATTTCCCAGTGACGTGGTCAGCGTTCGAGATCTGAGCGATGTACTGACCTGTACCCGCATCAGCGGCGGGCGTTGGCGGATTATTGGCCAATTAGCCCGCTGGTCAGCTCTACGGGACTCTACAGACATTCGTACTGATCAGTGGACTGACACTTCCGGCCCACACCGGACCTTCGATCAAGGTGCAGCATTTCGACGTGAATGGACCAAATTGTCCATAGGTGAGTTATTCAAGCGCCAAGCTGCACCTTCCGGATTCTGCTGTTCATGCGGGCCGCAAAACAGTGATCCACCCAGAAAGAAGGCCAGAACACAATGCGCAGGTCATGGACATTTGTTGCGACTAGTTGTCTCGGGGTTTTTACCGCGGCCGCCAGCGTTCTGGTGTTCTCGCCGCTGCTGGTTGATATCGCGGAAGATTTGTCCGTAACCTTGTCGCAGGCAGCAAACTTGTTCGTTGTATTCTTGGTTGCCAGAGGTATCGGTGCCTATGCCGGAGGACGAAATATCGACCGGTGGGGTCAGCGGGTCGTCATGATCGTCTGCATGATTGTCCTCGCTTTTTCACTCACGGGCGCATCGCTTAGCCAGGGCCTGTTACAACTATCTGGCTGGGTCGCCATCTGCGGTCTTTGTGGCGGCGCAATCATTGCCGCTATACTTTCGGAGGTGTCGGTACGTGTCCCCCGAAATCAGCGTGGCCGGGCTTTTGCCTGGGTGCTGTTGGGGTATTCATTGACCAACCTCGTTGGCGTCCCTCTTGCCGCCCGGACAGGGGCTGAATTCGGTTGGCGGGGGGTGCCGTTGATCTTTGCCGGTTGGTCTTTGGCAATGGCCTTTGCCATGTTTGCAACCACGGGGCCCAAGGCAGGCTCGCTCTCTTCGCTCCCGCGAAAAAACCATCGCGCACCGAGCCTGACCGTGGTCCTGCAGCCGTCTGTGCTGCGCCTGTTCAGCGGCGTGATGGCCGAACGTATTTGCTATGGCTTGATTATGTTTTATTATCCAACGCATTTGCGCCTCCATCACAACCTCAAGCTGGAAGCCATTGCCCTGCCCATGCTGATTTACGCGATCGGTTATCTTTCCGGTTTGCTCCTGGGTGGACAATTTGCCGATCGGATTCGCGATCGCCGCCTTTTTATTGCCCTGGCGCTATTGGGCTGTGGTGTCACAGGATTGGTATGGTTTCTCGGCAACACGACCACTCAGACCTCCGTGGGCATCAGCTTTTGTTACGCGATATCACTTGGTTTAATGAGGCCGCTGATTGTTGTCGAACTGGCAGATGTTCCAGATGCGGTTCGTGGCTCGGTCATGGGCCTGAATGGTACCATCTCTAGCATCGGAATGTTGATCGCTGTGGTAGTAGGCGGATGGGTTCATGCGCAGTTTGGCTTTGGAGGCTTCGGCCCGGTCATTGCCTTTGTAACAGTATTGGGTTCTGGTATGATGTTGTGGGAGCGAATAATAGCGGCTCGTGAGCAACGAGACGACTGATCCGAAGCGGTAAAATGTCCCGGAAGGACTCAAAACAGGCCTCTGGGATCAATGGAAAAGGCCACATCACGTGGCCCAATCCATTTCCCGGTGACGTGGTCAGCGTTCGTCGACAACCCGCACGGCCTTGCCTTGCGAGCGTGGAATCTGGCCGGGTGTTTTGGCTATAACCGCACAGGTCACACCGATAATGGACTTGATATGATGGCGAACCTCGGCGGCCTTGGACTTTAGCACATCGCCGTTTTCCCCAACTTCAGCAAGCACCTCGACATCTACTGCCATCGCATCCAGCGGGCCTTGTTTGAACAGCCGGATCTGATAATGCGGCGCAAGACCTTCCAACCCGACAAGAACCGATTCGACCTGTGACGGATAGACGTTTACACCGCGGATAATCATCATATCATCGTCGCGGCCGTCGACCCGTAATATCCGAACATGTGTTCGGCCACAGGCGCAGGGTTCATCCGTCAGCCGGGTGATGTCGCGGGTCCGGTAGCGGATCATCGGCATTGCTTCTTTGGTCAGCGTGGTGATCACCAGTTCTCCGGTTTCGCCCATCGGCAATGGCTCTAACGTTTCCGGGTCGATGATCTCAAACAGGAAATGATCTTCCCAGCCATGCAATCCGTTACGCGCCGTGTCGCATTCACAGGCCACACCCGGCCCCATGATCTCGGACAGGCCGTAAACATCACATGATTTGATCCCCAGCCGCCGGTCCAGTTCTGCGCGCAACTCGTTTGACCACGGTTCGGCCCCAAACAACCCACGACGCACAGGAAGCTTCGCAATATCAACGCCCATGCTTTCAGCAACTTCGGCGATATTGAGCGCATAAGACGGTGTTGAGCACAGAATGCGGGGCTTGAAATCGTTGATCAGCGTGACCTGCCGCTCGGTCCCGCCGCCGGATACCGGCACCACCACACAACCCAGCTTTTCCGCACCGTAATGCGCACCCAGTCCGCCGGTAAACAGCCCATATCCATAAGCGTTGTGCACCAGGTCACCCGGTCGCAGACCAGCCGCTGCCATCGAGCGTGCCATCAGCCGCGACCAGAGGTCCAGGTCATTCATTGAGTAGCCCACAACCGTCGGTTTGCCGGTGGTCCCGGACGAGGCATGTACCCGCGCCATCTGATCCAGCGGCATAGAGAACATGTTGAAGGGGTAATTGTCACGTAGATCGGTTTTCACCGTGAACGGAAAATGACGTATATCCGCAATCGTTTTCAGGTCGGATGGTTTTACGCCTGCCTTGTCCAACGCCGTGCGAAAATGCCCAACTTTCGCATAGGCGTGGTTCAGCGACCAACGCAGACGCTCGGCCTGCAAATCGGCAATTGCCGCACGCGACATGGTTTCGACTTCTCTGTCATACATGAACCCCGGATCACCACCATTCTTAGCCAGCATATTTTTATCCTCCCTGAACATGAACCCGCCCGGCCCGCCGATCAGGCTTTACGCCATCCCGGCTGGACTCCCGTGGCGCTTTTGCCGGCGCCGCGGGCGGGCATTTTATTGATTGCATAACCTTGATTGAAAGCTGCGCGCGTGATCAGCGTGTGCTTGAAAATCCAGCCCGTCAGTGTAGCCGCCAAGCCCGCCACCGTCAGCACAACATCACCGCCAGCAGGCATCACCACCCCGGCCAGGATCAAAAGTGCGATGACAACTTGCGGAGTGGCCGATACGTCCATTCTGAGATTGTCAAACACGGCCAGCACCGCACTTGGTGCACCACGCTCGCGGAACCCGGCGCGATAGCGCTGCCAGAACAACAACCGCGCCAGAACCAGCCCCAAAAGCAACAGGGGCAGGTTGCCACCAAACATGTCTGCGGCACCGGTTGCGACACTGAGCATCAGCAATATTCCGGCCCCCTCGGTCAAACCGGTGGTCAGCATCAGCGGAACAAGTTCCGGCTGCCGCCACGCGGGAATGCCCTTGGCCGCCTGTAATATGCGCGCCTGGCAGTACAGGAAAATCAGCCCGCTAAGTCCTGCGACTATTCCAAGCCCCAACGACCCGGTTAAAAAGGCCAACCCACCAAATCCGAACAACGGTATCGCGGCAAAGGCCTCTCGTGACATCCAGCTTGTCCGGGCATTAAGCAATACATTCACAAACCGCCAGGGGCGTCCAATTTCCAGCCACACACAGAACAGTCCGGTGCCGACCAACGCCAGCGCAAGAAATACCGCCGACCACAACTCGACGCCGAAAAAGGCGGCCAGCATGGTCACGGCCAACAGCCCGGTTCCGGTGCCTCCAAACGTAAAGTTCGCCGCAGCCCGCCAGTCCCAACTGGTCTGAAGCTTTGGCGACACAGCGGCCAGTCCCACAGGCTCGGCCACCATTGGCACGGTCTCGGGCGGGGCCACATCGCTGATTTCACCATCATAGAGGTAAAAGATGTTCGGCCCGTTGCCGAGTTCCTCATGCATCCGGAAATGGCGTTTCTCTTGCAAAAGCTGCGAGACATTGCTGTCAGGGTCGTCAAGATCACCCATCTGTAGCGCCCCGGAAATACACGATGCAACACAGGCCGGTGTGGCCTGCATATCAACACCGGGAACCAGCCCCTCGGCTAATCCCGCGTCAATACGGTCGACACACAGCGTGCATTTCTGAGCTACGCTTAGTCGGGCAGGATCTTCGCGCATGGCTTCGTGGCGCATCGCCTTTCCACCATATGCCGACGAAGGCTTATCCACGCGAAACCGGGCCTGATAGGGGCACGAAACCGCACAATAAGCACAGCCAATGCACTTGTCATAGTCGATGGTGACGATACCGTCGTCACGCTTGCGGGTTGCGGTTGACGGACAAACATCCATGCAGGACGGCGTGTCGCAGTGCATACAGCCAACCGGTAAAAAGGCCCGGTTCACCTGCGGAAACTCTCCGGTTTCGAAATCCAGCACTTTGCGCCACTGCACGCCAGGTGCAGTAGCATTGGCGTGTTTGCAAGCAGACGTGCAGGTCTGGCACCCTACACAGCGATTCAGATCCGCAACAATTCCCCACTTGGTCACGCGCCCGCTCCTGTTTTCTTCACCGCCACCCGAACCAGATCGGCGCCCGACCCGGTTGCATCTGTAAGGTCAAGCGACATTGGCATCAGGCCATTCATGCTTGGGGTTTTGAGATCTTTGGCAAAAGGCGTTTTCCAATGATCAAACTGACCAATCATCAACAGCGTGTCGGGCCGTATGCCATGGCGCAAAATCACTGCGCCCTTTGTGACTCCAACTGGCGAAGAAACCTCGACCTCGTCGCCTTCTTTCACGCCCAGTTTGGCCGCGGCCTCTGGGTTCATCACCACACCGCCATGGCCTGCGACGTTCGCCGCCACCTCTTGGATCATCTGAATTCCGACGTTACCGCCCCAGGAATATTGCATCGACCGCGACGTCACGAGCCAGAACGGGAATTCGGCGATGTTCACGTCATATTGCTTTTCAAGAGCCTCTTCCCAAAGCGCCTGCAAATCCTGGAAATGCGGCATCGCCTCGTATTCGCGCAGCTGGCGGTCCCACCAGGTGATACCAATCTCATGCAGCCGGTCCCCCAGCTCTTGTCCAATTCGCAACAACCGCTCTTGGTATGGCAGCTCAAACCGCAGACCCTTCTCGACGATTGCGGGATATAGATACCAACGCTCTTTCGGAAACGGCACTGTGCGGAAACCGTGTTCACGGTAGTAATCCAGGCCCTCGTTTTCGGCCCCGTTTGTCAGCTCGGCACTGGCGGCACGACAGGATTGCTCCCAGATTTTCTCGACGGAATGTTCAACCGAGGTGTCCAGCTTGTGATCATAATTCTCGCCGAACAGCCGCACACCTGCCGCCCCGCTGTTGATCGCAGCGTTGTATTCATCAAGCAGCCCGACACCCTTTGCGATCTGGGTTGAGATCCATGTGAAATCACGCGCCTCTCCCATCGGTTCGCACGCCGGTTCGCGCAGTGCAAAACCCTGATGCTCCCAGAATTGTTCAACATACTTCGACCCGCCAATCCGGATCAGCTGCAGTCCCTCAAGATCGGTGCTCTCTGGCAACAGCACGTCAGCCATGTGGTTGGTTTCGTCATGTGTGTAAGCAAAGCAGACGGTGAACGGGAAGTTGGCGATAACCTCGGCAACAGCGCCAGTGTCCCAGAACGAGATCACGGGATTGGTACGATAGACAAACCAGACATCCGGCTGCGTTGGCTTGGGCAGGTT
>PIVL01000227.1 GCA_003354145.1 Paracoccaceae bacterium | reverse complement strand
CAAAGCCGTTATTCCCATGTCGGTTTCGAACGTCCGCACAGCCGGAAGTGCTGATGTCGACCATCGGTCAAGCGAAGGCGGCTATTCAAATGTCGGTCCCGTGCAGTATCAAAGCCCAATGAGACCGCTCGAACTTCGAACTGCACACACATCTGACTATGATGAAATCGCTGATGTTTGGCACGCCAGCGCCAGCCTTCCCGGCGTCGGACCGGAACCTATGGTTTCGCGACAAACACTAAGGATACGCATTGAGCCTGAAGTCGAGAATGGTTGGGACATCACAGTAGCAACAATAGGCGGTGAGATTGTTGGATTTCTGGCGATCAACGCCAAGAAAAAAGTGCTCTCACAAATTTTTGTTCGTCCGGACCATGTTGGTTCGGGCCTTGGCAGCCGTCTCTTGCGACTTGCGATGAAACAGATGCCTTCTGGCTTCTCGCTTTCAACGGCCTCGACTAACTCCAGCGGTCGCAAGTTCTACAAAAAGTCAGGTTTGACCCTGACAAGAGTTGGTGTTCATCCAAGAACTGGGCACGAGATTTCCTTCTATGAATGGAAACGCCAATAGCTTCTCAAAAAAGATAGCTGTCATTCGTGTCTGTCGCAGCATCCGTCAAATTAGTTCGCAGAACGACCGCCACAAGCGCCAGTGCCGACCGAGCGGCTTAGTCCTTGAGCGGGGAGCTGGATGCTGCGACGTCAATGAATGTCTGTTCCACGAACAATCGCGCGTCAGCGATGCAGTTCCATCAGGCCCGCCGGGCGGTTACAGTTTCTTCCGCGCAGTTCTCGTGACCCTATCGCTCCATGACGTCGAGGATCGGGATCTGTGAGGGTCCCTTCTTCGTGAGCGAGCAGGTCATATCTACTTTTTAAGGTTTGACACAACAATATCAAGAAAGAGCCGGGCGAGTTTTGGCAATGATGTGCTGCCCGCATGAACGGCGAAGAGTTTGATTTCAGGAAAACGCCATTCTGGCATGACCTCGATCAGGTGACCCGTTTGAAGCACATCTTGGCACAACGGTTCCGGCAATTCAGCGATACCCTGACCGGCAAGAACAGCCGCCTTGATGGCGGCGTAGTCGTTGACCGCAAGGTCAGGTTCAAAACGGATGTCCTCGGTTTTAGTCCCTTTCGACAAGGACCAAGTGATTTCCCGTTTTGAACTGAACCCGAACCCAATGCGCCTGTGATCGGCAAGGTCACTCGGCGCAGTTGGGAGAGCATTGACTGCCGCATAGCCTGGCGTCGCAACCAGCCTATGCCGATGCCGCATGATTGTTCGTGAGATCAAATCCGATTGGGTTGGGGCCGCGACCCGGAATGAGAGATCAACATTATCGTCAACAAGGTCCAGCAAACGTTCAGACACCAAAATCCGCAGTCGCGCCTTTGGATAACGAAGCTGATAGGTCTCGACTGCAGTCAAAAAAACAAATTCACACAAATTTGGCGGCATTGTAACGGTGATAGTCCCGGCTGTGTCGGTATGCCGGTCATTCATGACCCTGTTGGCATGGGCCAGCGATTCCAGCCCTTTGCGGCAGAGATCATAGTAGGTTGAACCTGCGTCAGTCAGCCTGATCTGTCGTTTGCTGCGGTCAATCAAGCGCGTGTCCAGGCTGGCTTCAAGTTCAGATACCTTGCGGCTAACGGTAGACAGCGGGGCATTTAGGGCCCGTCCAGCCTCAGTAAAGCTCTTCAGACGAGCGACTTCCGCAAAAACAGCAATGGCATCGAGTTGCATCGATATGACTTCCAAATATGGGATTGGGCTTCCAGTATCATCTATTCCCTCACTAAACGGAAGTGTTATTGTGGAATTCAACCAACCGAGGACCACCTGATGCCCCACAAAGACAAAACAATTAACTACGTCGAATTTCCTCTAACCGATCCCGCTGAAACAAAGCGGTTCTATCAGGCTGTCTTTGGCTGGGAGTTTCAGGAATGGGGTCCCAACTACCTAAGCTTCAGCGGAGCGGGTCTTGATGGAGGGTTTAATGGCGAAGACGGAACGCCAGTGCAAAACCCCGGTGCATTGGTCATCTTGTTTTCCGATGATCTGGAAACGGCCCTTGCCGAAGTCAAAGCCGCCGGAGCCAAGATCACCCGCGATATTTACAGCTTCCCGGGCGGTCGGCGGTTTCACTTTGCCGATCCCAATGGCAATGAACTTGCCGTTTGGGCTGAGGTGGCAGAATGACGTTTCTTGTAACGGGTGCCACGGGCACTATCGGGTCTGAAATTCTGCGCCTTTTTGCCGAACGTGGCGTGCCCGATATTCGCGCCTTGGTGCACCACCCGAACAAAGTTGGGCAAGTGGAAGCTCAAGGCGCAGTTCCTGTGGTCGGTTCGTTTGAGGATAAGGCAGCTTTGGCCGCCGCAACGGAGGATATTGAAACCGTCATCCTGATCACACCCGCCACCCCCTCAGCCGAAGCCCAGGCCTCTAACGTGATTCACAGCGCCCGTGCTGCGGGCGTGCAAAGGATTGTCAGGGTCTCCGCAATCAAGGCCGACCCAGACGGGCCGACGAATAACACGCGAGCGCATGGAAAAACCGAAGCAGAGCTGATCAAAAGCGGCATGGGATATGTCATGCTGCGTCCAAACCTGTTCATGCAAAACCTCTTCATGGCTGCAGATCAGATCGGCCAGCAAGGGCAGTTTTCTTTCGCTATGGGCGACGGCCGCATGGGTATGATTGACACCCACGACATTGCCGCTTGCGCCGTAGCCTGTACCCTTTCCGATCAATGGGATGGCGAGGTCTTTGAGCTGACAGGGCCAGAAACAGTCAGCTATTTCGACGTCGCTGACCTTTTGAGCGAGCTAAGTGGCGGGCAATTAGCGTATCAACCGGTTTCGCCCGAAGACATCTACGCGATGATCGAAGGGGCGGGCTGGGGCGACTGGATGGCAGCACTGGCCAGAGACTACGGGCAAGCCTACGCATCAGGCTGGGGTGACTTCACAACCAACAATGTGGAGAAGATCACAGGATCGCCGCCACGCTCGATCCGAGCCTTTGCAACAGAGGTTTTTTTGCCTGAGTTAAACGAACTGCAAAACCAGACATTGAAGGTAGAAATCTGAACTGCCGGTTCGATGAAGGTTTTTCGATGCGGGCCACTGCGCAAGAATTCGGTGTAGTGCTGACCTTGGCCCGCGTTGACAAACCTCTCAAGGAGGAAGCCGTGGGATGCTGGGTGTGACCTATGGGGAAAGTGCGAGGCTGCTGTAGGTTGGTTTTGGCCTTGGCGTATTTGTCGCAGGCATTTGAGGCCGTTCACGAATGAACTGAACATGCAGTGCCCGAAGTGCAGCAATAAAACCCGGTTCGCAATCTGCGCTGGTGTTTGGGGCATGTATTCCGAGAATGGCTTTGATCCAGACGCAGACGATCTGCCTTCCAGGGGCTCCGATTGGACCGAGCACGCGGGGTGAGTTTGCCCCGATTGCGGCCACGGTGCGACGGTCTCTGACTTCCGCAGTGACGAGGTGTAACCTGTTGGTCCAGCTAAATAGTTTGACAATTATCGCTATTTACGATAAGTTGGAATCATCGGGCAATGAAGCCCATCAACTGGAGACAGAAAATGACCGATCTTACCTTCAACCAGCTCGAAGTCCAAATGCGCGAAGTATTGACTGCGATGGAAAAAGCTGTGGAATCTGAATGGCAGGAATACGCAAACAAGCTTTGCGCTGACTTCGCGTTCAGCGGCGACGACGAAGAAAAATTCAAACAACTGGAAAACCTGGGCGCAACGATGCGTCTTGAAGCAGCCGAGCAAATGAGCCGGAACAAGGGAACATGGACTGGTCAGAGCGCGGTAGTCAACAACACTGCTGAGGCCGTTCGTCACGATGCCGCACAGCGCGTCTTTGAATCGCGTTACTCCACTATGCTGCACCGCGCATTTACATCTCAGAAAAAAGCGTAATGCAACGCGATTTCTTCAAAATGTTTGACCCTCACCCCGGTCGGTCCCTCAAGGTTCTGATCGGGTGTGAGCAGTCCGGCGTTGTGCGAGACGCTTTCAACGCGCTCGGACACGATGCTTGGTCGTGCGATCTGCTGGCCGCTGAAACCCCATCAAACCGTCATATCGTCGGCGATGTCCGCGATGTCATGTCTTGGGATGATTGGGATCTGTTGGCCGTGATGCACCCGCCTTGTACGCGGCTTTGCAATAGTGGCGTGCGCTGGTTGACCAAAGCCCCTCCGGGTCGCACCCTGCCCGAAATGTGGGCCGAGCTGAACGAAGGCGCAGCGCTGTTTTCGGAAGTCTGGAATGTCGAGCACATTCTAATGGTTGCGGTTGAAAATCCGATCATGCACCGCCACGCGAAAAAGCGGATCACCAATTTCAAACCAGCCGCGCAAACCGTGCAGCCTTGGCAGTTTGGCACCGATGAGTCCGGACCAGACAACGAAAAAAAGCGCACCTGTTTCTGGCTGCGCAATCTGCCGAAACTAACCCAAACCGGCTCACTGGACGGCTCAACGGCCCGCGACAGCGTACACAAGGCCAGCCCTGGCCCCGATCGCTGGAAGGAGCGCAGCCGGTTCTTTCCCGGCATTGCCGCAGCGATGGCCGAACAATGGGGCGGCGAAGCCCATCTTGCACAAACAGGAGTCGTCTAATGGCCCATCTTTTTGACATCGAAGTGACCGGCCAAAACGGCGTTGTCTACGCCGACCGGATCAGCGCCGACAGCTTACGCGAGGCCAAGTCGGATCTGTTCGGCTGGTGGCGCGAGCGGACAGTATTAGGCGAGCCATACGCGCTGCACAACCACACCTATTCGATCTATGCAGTTGGCAGGGATGGCAGCCAAGTCGAACGCCTCTGGCACGAAACACTGCAAGTCTACTCGACCGAACTAACTCCCGAGGGCGAACAAGCCGTGATACCGGGCTGCGAGCGCAATGCAGCGCCCGGCGCCAAGCAACTCGATCTGTTTTGAACGGATTCAACTAAAAGACCGCCTAAGTGCCGCCCTGAGTTTTCCCTTATAACCACCTAAACTTTGAACTAAAGAGGCCACAGCAAGCTAAAATCGGCCTCCCTGATCAATTTCGAAGGAAGTACTATGGACGAAAAGACGGACCGCGAATTTGACACCACCGACCCACGCGGATTTGCGGCCGCGCGCTGGCATATGAACATGACTGCAGAAACAGCCGCCTGCTTGCTTGGCGTCAACGAAAGATCCCTCAAACGGTGGGAGAGCGGCAAGACTGAGGTTTCCCCGACCGCCGCTAAAGTCCTTGACTGGATGCTGGAGGGCTGGCGTCCGCGTGAGTGGTACATGACTGGTGAGCATATGGCGGATCTCCGTCTTGATCTCGGGCTGACTGAGGATCAATTGGCCACGGTGCTCGATGTTGAGACCGAGCTTCTGATCAAGTGGGAGTCTGATGATCGTGGGCCGCCGCGGATTGTCGCGAAGGCGATCTACTGGCTGATTGACGGCTATCGTCCTTCTGGTTGGCCCACGGACGCCGGGGCGGCATAGCGTCTGTGATCGCGTGTTCGCGCAGAGTGCCGATCATTTGAAGCGCGTCCCGAATGTAGTCGAGAATTTTCCACCACGTTTGATATTCCTGCCGCGCCGCCTCAATCGTGCGCGGCTCCAAGGTCCAGGTACACGGCGTCCACCAGATCTCATGCCGTTTGCGATACTCAACCATCACACTCCGGTTTCTTGGGTGCGGTCGCTTTTGAATCTCAAAATAAACCCGGAGCATTTCAGGTTTTGCCTGCCATATCCCTTTGCGGCTGTGCCAGTGTTGTGGCTCGATTTTCGGCACCGCCCCCGGCATCCAATCCGGCGTTATTCCACTTCGGGCCAGCTCTGCCACGACGATGGCGGATTGCCGCCCGCCAAGCGCATCAGGTAAGTTTGAAACAATGGCGGCCACTGCCTCGGCGTCCTCGTGGCTTTCCCTTGCGCCAGGACCGCCCCCGTCGATTGTGACGCCTAATTTGGCGCGCTGAATCATGATGTATTCGGTGCCAAACCCGGCACCTCGATCCTCGTAATCCCGCAGATCCGGCAGTTCGATCTCAGCGCATTCATTGCGAAATGCCCATTCGAGCATCGCCTGCACTGGTAAATATCGCTTTGGTCTAACCACCGAAACGAGCCTCCGCTTTTTGGCGCACGCTCTGCCTGTCGGCTGCGGCTCTGCGTTCGAGTCTCAGAATATAGGTTTCCTTCTGAGCAACACGCTTTTGCGATTCCGCCAAGGCTGCGCGCAATACCAGAATTTGCCGCGCCTGCGATTCAATCTGGATTTGTGGATCGACACCGGACTCGTCGTTATAAGCCATCTTACTGCCCCTTTCTCAATTTGATTTTCAGGTGAGCGATCTCGACCCACTCTACTTCGCTCACTGCTTTGGTTTTGAGGTCAGGATTTTTGAGCGCCGCAGTGAACCCGTCAAGTTGCACAACGCTGTCAATCGACTCCAGAGCCTCCTGTATTGTGGCGCATCGCTCTTGACCCATCAGAGCACCTGCTCAGCGCAGCTCGAACACGCACAGCCTTTCTGATGGCTGTGCTTTTGGCAGACACCGACGAAATTCGTCAGGCACAACTGCTTCTCACACCCCGGATGGGCGCAGACTCGTCGCTTGGCCCTTTCCTGAATACCAATGACCCGTTGGTGCCGCCGTTCTTTGTTGATTTGCGCTTGCTTGGGGTCCAGTTCGGTGTCGGTGATAAACCGGCGGCCGCGCCAATTGTCTTTGAGCTGTTCAATTTGCGGCTTTGGAAGCGGACGCATAATCGGCGGCCGACCTAAGATGTCGACTTGGTAAGTCATTGTGTCACCTCATTGAATTTTTCAGTTTCATTTCCCCACGACGCCCAACCAGGGCGTGCCTGTCTGGCGAACATTTCGATCTTGCTGGCGTCTGGCCAAACCGCGTCGATCCGGTCTTGCAGTTCTTCGGGCTTGCGGCTGTGCTCTCTTGTAGGCGCATTGATCACGCTGTCTGCAAACGGTGCTGGCTTTGGGCAGGGGAATTTTCCCCGCTTGCCAATCACACAAACCTCGTGCCGGTTGCGCGCCCAAAACCCGGTGCCGATCCGCGATTTAATCCAGACCAACTGCGAGACGTATTTGAAGCCCCAACTGTGCATTACTGGCAATGATCGCGCGATCATCGGCGCGGTCGTCCACATGAACATCAGCGCATGTTTTTCGGCCGGTATGTGCAGCGCGCTCAACTCGGCGTCAGTCAGGCACGGATAGTGCCGCATTGCGTTACGGCCCGGTCTGGCCTTGGAATTGCTGCTGAATTCCCAAGGTGGATCAATGACAATGATGTCATATTTCATGCTGAATACACCTCGCTCAACTCGTTACTTTCGCGAAGGGCCTGAATCTCAATGCGAACGAAATCCGCGTGCGTGTCGAGCATCACAGCGATGTCCTCGACCCCGTAACCTGCGGCCAACAGCGTTCGGACATCGGTTTCTTGTTTCGGATCAGGTTTCATCAGGGGGCTCCTTCTCTGGCCGAGCGAAGCAAACCTTCATGGCCGGTTGAATGGGATGGGGTGAACTGAGGTTTTTTGGCGGTTTCAAAAACGCCCTGATAGCCGTTCATAATCGACGACTCGATGGCAGCATTCGGATCACTGAATGTGCGCAGCTTGTTGGCCATAAGATTGGCGGCCTTTTCCGACAGTGCTTTGGCTTTTCCAAGCGACTTTCGATGCTCAACAAACGCTTCCGCCAGATCCGGTCGAACCACTTCCGCCAAGAGTTCGGTTGGCGTCTTGGGAGGAGGTTTATTTTCCCCGAACAAATCATC
>PIVL01000537.1 GCA_003354145.1 Paracoccaceae bacterium | reverse complement strand
TGCTTCAAGCGCGTTCGGCAAAACAAGAAGACGCTGAGTTTGCGGATTTTCAGAATATTCTACGAGATGCAGGAGCGCGCGGCATCTCCTTGCAGGGGATTTCGTTTTTTCAATCGTTTGCAACGATGGATCACGATCAATTGTGGGATGATACCCGAGCAGCCATTGAAAACGTCAAGGCTCTGGTTGGTGATGCATTTTTGAATTCCGGCACATTGCTTGGATCTGTACGTGAAAAAGGGTTTATCCCCCACGATGATGATGTCGATATTGCCGTTTTGCTCAAAGCGAATTCCGCTGCTGGCGCCGCCCTTGAATGGATCGAAGTTTATCATAGATTACAGAAGAATAACCTGATTTCTACACCGCCAAAGCGCAACTTTGGTGTGTTCAAGTTAAAGTCGACCAGCGGCATCAATATTGATGTATTTCCTGCCTGGATCGAAAGCGACCGTATGTATGTTTACCCGCACACATATGGCGAACTTTCTGCAAGTGATGTAATTCCTTTGGAAAAATGTCCAACAACCGGACTACCCGTTCCCAACAATGCCAAAGCGATGCTTGCAAATAATTATGGTGAGAACTGGCGCACTCCTGATCCGGCCTACAGTTTTCCCTGGGGCCGCGCAAACCGCAGGTTTTCGTCATTTCGCGAGGCACTGATGGCAGACCCATCCGCTTGGGATCTAAAGTAGAGGCAAAATTCATGACGCACAGCGTAATTTTGACATACGGAACTTTCGACCTGTTTCATGTTGGCCATTTGCGCCTGTTGCGTCGGCTGGCAGCATTGGGGGACAGGCTGATTGTGGCCTGCTCGACGGATGAGTTTAATCTGGGCAAAGGCAAGATGACTGCCATTCCCTACGATAACCGCGTCGAAATTCTGGAAGGGTGCAGATATGTCGATCAGGTGATCCCCGAGGAAAACTGGGAACAGAAACGGGATGATGTGCAAAAATACAGTGTCGACCTTTTTGCGATGGGGGACGACTGGAAGGGAAAATTCGATTTTTTGGGCGATTTGTGCGATGTCCTCTATCTACCGCGGACCGAGAACATATCGACGACCGAACTTAAGGAATTAATCCAAACAATGCGCGGCCCCGCTGCCTGATCTCAAAACCGGCCAGAACCAAGTGTTAAACTTCGCAAGTGTTTAACGCGCTCGCCTGCGGATATTTGAGCAAACGGGCCAAACATATCATTCAGGTCAGCCCAAACCGGTCATTGCACCGCTCACGCCTATACGGCTGTTGTGTGGTCGAAGTGGGCATTCGCTGCAATGGGACGAAAGGCTGCTTGGCGCTAGCAAGAGCAGAATCTACGGTTTTTCCGCCCATACCCTAAAGTGTAGTGGTTCAGACTTAATCTGACACTGCCCCCATTTCAGCGAACTGGAATGGGGGCGGCACATCTCTTGTTAGCGGGTACGCAGTTCGTTTCTCTCCATTTGGCTTCACGACGGTTTCAGCTACGCAAGTTCAGGGTATGTGAGCTCTAAATTTGTGCCTGAAAATGTGAGACCTTCGGTCTTGGCATCCACACATGTGGCTCGGAACCAGCTGCCGCCGACGACGGTTGCATTTGTAAAGTTTGCAAAGTCAAGGTTTGACTTGATTAGCTGAACGTCCCTGAGAGTCGCGCCAGAGAAATCTGCACTGGCTAGATTGCACGCATAGAAGTCTATGTTCCTCAACTCCGTTCCGGCAAAATTTGCACCGGGTATGATTGCCTCAGACAAGTTCAGGCCGTTCAAGTCGATGCCTCGAAAATCTGGGGCGAACAACGAAAGCTGACTACCCTCTTTGCCTTGTGAAGCCAGCCAAAGCATGTGTTGATCCAGAAGAAATTTAAGTTTTGTTGTCATCATGGCCAGTATACTACCCTTTCGGAAAAACCTCTGCGTTCAATCTCTGTTTGCAGGGT
>PIVL01000226.1 GCA_003354145.1 Paracoccaceae bacterium | reverse complement strand
TGGCTATCTCATATGACATTGGTTTTGATGACAGTTTCAATCGCCAGCAAATCAAAAAGGTGGCACCCGTCGCATTTGTATCCCCCGAACATCCTTTGGCAACGTTGCAATCTATCGAATTGCATCAATTGAAGGACCAGACATTGATACTTTCTGCCGAGGAATTATCCCTTGGCTATATACGGCGTTTTTTTGACAAATTGGATGTGAAACCGAACGTGGAACACAAAACAGGATCGCTTGAAATGATGCGTTCTCTTGCTGCGCATGGCGCTGGCGTTGGTATCAGCTACTCTAACCCACCAACCGAACTTTGCTATGATGGCCTGCCTCTCGTGACAATTCCTATCAGGACACCCGAAGCCTTAGCCGATATCGTGTTGATCTGGTCAAACTCTGCCGAACCTGATTCAAAAACGAATACAATTTTGAAAGCAATCAGCTCAATTTAAGGGGCGTTCACGTCGCTGTCAGTCCCTCACAATCACCTCGGTCACGTCCCCGTCCACGGCCTGACAGGCCGTGACGATCCGACCCAGAAAATGTGTCTGCACATAAACACCGTGAAACCGAGTCGGCGCCTTGAGGGTAAGTCGCCCCCCTGCCCTTTCGACCCGGCTTAGCGCACGCAGCCAGCTGCCAAAAGTATTGGGGTCTTCGGCGTGCAGCAACGCCTGCGCAAGCGACCACTCTTGTCCGTCGCTGATATCAGGTGCTGCGATATCGCCGCGTGACGGCATTGGCACGATCCGCTCAGACTCAGGTTGCCCCTGCATCCGCATATCAAAGTCCGGCCCGACACTTGCCCAGGTATCCTGTGTCGCCGCAAGCAATCGTTCTTTGTTGATCCTATATTCAGTTACATGCCCGCGCGCGCCCTGCCGGGTGACGACCAGCCAACCCAAAGCCCGCAGCTTGGCCATCTCGCGCTTGACCGTGCGTTCATCAACAGACCAAAGTCGGGCAATTTCTCGCTGTCCAACCGCCAGTTCGTTTCGGGCCCAATTATAGCGCGCCGTGATTAACGTCATCAGACGCAGAACCAATCGCTGATCGTGCTTGTTACGCGCGAGGGCATAGGCACCCAACGCGGTGAGAATATCATATTTTGCAACCGACGCATTTCGCCCGGCTGTTTTGGCTAACTGCATAGCTGCTCCACAATATCATCCAAAACGTGAAAGGATGCCTGCCTCAGGTTAAAGATCTCTTATTGGATCGTTGGCTAGGAAACCGTCTGCAACAACGTATTTCCGAAACCTTGCCTAATTAGCGTCCTGAATACCGATTCTGTCAAGCCTGATCTTTCAATCTGGCACCGTTTCCATTCACTCTAAAAATGAATATTGGTATTTATTGGTAAGGAGGGACATCCAGGGCGTCCCCTATTGGCACAAATTTGTCCCCCAATATGGGGCGTATTGTGGGTTCATGTCCTCCAATATTTTGTGTCAGAATCACATGGACCGTTGATTTTTCCGAATCGGGGCAGTCGGCTATGTATCATTAAGTCTAGCTTGCCTTTACTAATTTTGCAGGTTTACAATATTTCCCTTTCATTGAAATGCAAATTAGGCGTAAATCAGGGAAATAGTTGATTTAGCGTTTGCAAAAGGTTCCCCGCGGGGAACCAGAGGCAGGCAATACAAGGAATACGCATGTATAATCATACCGATCTGGCACGGCTTCAGGCGCAATCGCTTAGGATGCAAGGTCATATACGGCAGCAGACGTTTTCACCTGAGATGGAAAAGACGCTACGCCGGTTCAGCAGTTGGGAAGTGGCCGAACTGATATTCAAAATGAACCCATCGACATTGCGCGGGCGTCTTGCCGCAGATCCAACACTGCCCCAGGGTTTTGTCGAAGAAGATGGTCGGCAGCGGTGGTATACGCTTGACGAAATCAATGAACTTCGGCGCCGGATCAAGGTCAAAAGTCAGCCCTTGATGCCGCCTCGTCCTGCGGGCAAGCGCGCGGTTCGCGCGGCAATTGCCAATTTCAAGGGGGGCGCGGGTAAATCGACAGTGGCGTTACATTTCGCCCATGCGGCAGCTCTTGATGGGTATCGGGTTCTGGCGGTGGATTTTGATCCACAGGCGACACTAAGCCATTCCATGGGGCTGTCTGATGTGTCCGAGGAATTTACTGTCTGGGGCATCATGGCCCGCGACCTGATCCGCGAAACCGAACGAATGAATTCGGCCGTTACCGGAGCCGAATCCGGAGCCGCCCTGCCCCAGCGCAAATTGCCGCCAGCTGTCACTGGTATGGGACTTTCTGAATTGCGTGTGACGGATTTTATCAAACCCACATGCTGGCCGACTATCGACCTGGTCCCCAGTTGTGCCAACGCCGCCTTTGTCGAATTTGCAAGTGCGCAGTATCGTCACCTGAATCCTGAATGGTCTTTCTTTGCGGCGATGTCGCGCTATCTTGATGCGATACCGGCGGATGCTTATGACCTGATCATTTTCGACTGCCCGCCGGCGATCGGCTATCAGTCGATGAACGCTGTGTTTGCCGCTGACGTTCTGTATGTCCCCTCGGGCCCCGGATATTGGGAGTATGACAGCACCACCAGTTTTATCGGTCAGCTGTCCGAAGCGCTGGAAGATCTTGGGCGTTTTCAGGGTGGCTTGCCAGATGGTGCGTCGGCCGAAAAAGACTTTGCGGATATCAAGTTTCTGCTGACCCGATTTGAGCCCAACAACGAATTGCACCGCGCGATGCAGTCAGCGTTTGTTCAGGTGTTCAAATCACATGTGACGCAGCACCCGATTGAAATGACCCGTGCGGTGGAACAATCCGGGCGGTTCTTGTCGTCGATCTATGAAATGGACTATCGGCAAATGACCCGCGAAACATGGCGCCGGGCAAGGGTTTCGTTTGATCGGGCATATGATGAATTCCGGGCGACTTTGGTCAATGCCTGGGACCAATTGGAGGATTGATAGATGGTTAAGAAGCGCAACGTGTTCGATATTAATTTTGACCCGGAAGCAGAAGATGAGAACGATCAAAGGTTCCCCGCGGGGAACCAGCCGGATCTGGAAACGAAGTCTTTTAATGTTCAGGGGCATCCGCTGCAGAACACGCAACCCGCCCGACGCGGGCCCATGGCGGCTGCAATTTCCGAGACGGCATCGGCTAATGCTGAACGCTCGCAGGTCGAAGCAGAGATCCGGGCCGAGAACGATGCTCTTGCAAAGGAACATGTGCGTCTTAAGAAGCTGGGGCTGATCACCGACCTTTTGCCGACGGCCAAGATTAAGATGAATAAGCTGACCAGAGACAGATTTGCCAAGTTAGACCCTGAATTGGGCGAACTAAAAGCCTCGATCATGGCTGTGGGACTTTCCAATCCAATCAGGGTTGAACAATGCGAAGATGGGTATGAATTAATTCAGGGATTTCGTCGGCTAAACGCATTTCGCGAGTTGGCAGTGGAAACCAATGACCCGCGATATCTGAAAATTCCGGCGGCTCTGGTTCCCCGCGGGGAACCGGTGATTGATCTGTATCGCAAGATGGTAGATGAAAATCTTGTCCGAAAAGACATCTCGTTTGGGGAAATGGCGCAGTTGGCATTGTCCTACGCAACCGAAGTGGGCATCGAAGCTGACGATGCTGTTGGCCAACTTTATGCGTCGGCTTTGAAACAGAAACGCCGCTATATACGCCAGTTTGCAATCATGCTTGAGGCGACAAACGGCGCGGTACAACATGCTGAATCAATTCCACGGGCATTGGGTCTGGAACTTTACAAGCTGCTAAGTGGCGACAGCGAAAGGGCAGGGGAGTTGGTTGCGGCACTTGCGGATGAGCCACAGAGGGATGCTGTGGCCGAGATGCAAATCTTGCGGGCCTTTGTGGCGGGATCCACAAAACCCACGGTTAAGTCACCCGCGCGGCCAACGGCAAAAACGTCTTTGCGCATTCCAAGACCGGAGGGCGAGGCGCGGGTATTGGCGTCAGACGGTCGGATCGAACTGCGACTGCGCCGAGATTTTTCGGGGGTTTCGAGATCGAAACTTCAAGCTGGAATCGAGTCGCTGCTGAACACGCTTGATAAGGACGATTGAAAAGGACATGCAAGAAGCGGCGCAGTTTTTGTCAACTTTCTTGATGGATCAACCCGAGGTGCAGAGCCTGCAAGGTCTGCAGCTTTTGAAAGCTTCAGATCAAAGCTGGGTGTTTTCGGCGCGGATCAAGGGTGAAAAGGTCGTGATAAAGCGGTTTTTGCAGGGCGATCCGGCGCAGATAATTCAGGCTCTAAAGGGCGAGTTAGATTATCTTGAAACAGTGTTTTGCGACAGTAATTGTCAGGTCAACAAATGCCTGATGGCCTGGCCTGATGACGGGGTCGTCGTTCTTAGCTTTGCCCCCGGTCAGCGTCTGGGCGACAAAATCTCGGCGTCTAAGGGGCGAAAGCGGCGGCAGATTCTTGGCCATAGTGGCGAATGGCTGGCCCGCTACACCGCGCCGCGTCGGCGCAACAGCACCTTTGCTCCGGCTTTCTGGGTCAAAAAGCTACTGAAGACAGATCTGAGTCACATTAGCGACCCTGTTGACCGTGACCTGCTGGACCAGATGGGAGCCGCCATGCGATCACAAATCAAAGCCCTTAGGGGGTGTGCTTTGGTTCAGGCGGCAACCCCCGGAGATTATGTTGGCATCAATGCACATTATCATGCAGGTGTGATCTATGGTGTTGATATTCAAGGAGAATCTTGGCTTCCGGTCGCAAAAGAAGCTGCGCGTTTTCTGGTTTGGCTTCAAATTCACGACGTGGATCGTCCTTTGCCGCGCAAATCAGGAATTGCCCAAATTGATTGGGACGCATTTTTGGAAAGCGGTGTGCTTTCAGATGCAGAGCAGAAGACAACACTGCCGTTTTTTGTCGGCGAACAGCTATATGAACGATACGCCGAAAACTATCATCGCACTGCTATCCGGCAGAACGCGCGTGTGGCTATAGAAAGCTATTTAGAGGATGATCGGAAGATTTAGACAGCTTTCGCAGCCAAGAGATTGGGTGTCTGGGGTGTCTCCGCTTCCGCTCAATACACGTCTTCATAGGCGGCGCAGCGGGCTGCTGCGTCTTTGTCATGCAGGTACGCCAGTTCACCACGTTTGTGGGCGATATAAACGGCTGCAAATTCATCCGGGAACCATCCGCAAACCGTTTTGTTGTTCTCAAACCGCAGCAAAGCCTGCTCGAGCGTTTCGGGCAGGCGGACAAAACCGCGTTCTTCCAACTCGTAGACGGGCAGGACGGCCAGATCTTCCTCGGTGACGGAAGGGGTGGGCAATGAGTCTTCGATGCCCTGTGCCCCGGCATGCAAAATGGCCGCCAGCGCCAGATGGGGTGAGGCTGTGGCGTCGGCTGCGCGGTATTCGAAATTAAACTGTCGCGCGATGCTGGTCGGGTCTCTAGCCGTGACCGGGCAAATGCGAACCGAGGCTTCGCGGTCGCGGAATCCAACGTTGTTAAACGCAGCTGACCAGCGACGCGGAGTCAGCCGCAAATAGGATATGTCTGACGGCGCCGTTATGGCGACGATGCTGTCCAGGTATTTCAGAATCCCGGCAATGAATGACCCCGTTAGCGTCGACATGCCTGCCACACCGTTTTCGTCATAGGTTGCGGGGTTGCTGGCCTCATCCAGAAAGCTCATGTGGATGTGAACGCCATTGCCCACTGAATCTGGGTCGCGGATCGGGGTAAAGGTGACTTCTTCGCCAAGACGCTTTGCCGTCATACGGGTGACTTCGCGCAGGATAACCGCGCTGTCTGCGGCACTTACCCCTTTCTTTGGGCCGATGGTGACTTCGTATTGTTTGGGCCCGAACTCGGTCATAAAGGTATCAGGTTCCAGCCCGCAGTTTTCAAGCGCGGCCATCAGGGTTTCGCCAAAGGCGCGGCGATCGGTAAATCCGGCCAGAGTGTAGGCTTCGCCGGGCATGTCGCTGCCAGTTTTGAATTGGAACTCGTGCTCAAAGGCCGACAACAAACTGACCCCGCCGACAGCCTTTAGCCGTTCAAGCGCTGCCTTTAGAATAGAGCGAGTGCAAAGACCCCAGGGCTTGCCTTCAAGGTCGGTGATGTCGCCTTGCATCAGGCGTTCAACCGGGCCGCCGTCTTCGAAATCAAGCTCTACATTTGTGTCGGGGTCCGGAATCAACAACAGATCCCCTAGTGCGCCGAACGGGGTGTCCCCGATGGTATCAAAGCAGTTGATCATCACGTTGGTAGGACACCAGCCAACGCCTTTTTTCAGGCGGCTTTCCAACTCTGACAGCGGGAAAGCTTTTCCCCGGACCTTGCCAGCAAGATCCGAGGCTGTGGCGATAACAAGCGGTTTACTAATCATTTTATCTGACTACATAAACCGAACAGCTCGAGTGCCGTACCACCCGCGAGGCATTTGGACCAAGCAGGAAATCCTTGAAATCAGGTTTATGGGCTCCGATCACGATCAGATAAGCGCCATCAGTCTCGGCGGTATGCAATATCTCTTCATAGGCGGTGCCAATGGCGATCAGATGCCGGACATTGGCGTTGGCCTCGGCGCCAAGAACGTTCTCGACCAGTTCGCTTAGCGCGGCTCTGGTTTTGGTCGCGACCTCTTGCTGGTAACCTTTATCGAAAAAACCCCCGACGACGCTCATTCCGTAATCGGGTATGACAGTAATGACATCCAGTTGCGCGCCATCCAATTCGGCCATACGGGCAGCTTGTTTCACTACATTCTCGTCGCGTCCATCGTTGCTGATATCAACGGCGCAAAGAACTGTATTGCTCATGCTGGTTCTCCTTTTTTGTTAATCCGGCCGCTTTGCAGCAGGGCAATCAACCCAAGCAGCACCAGACCGGGAATAAAGATCAACTCTTTTGGCAATTGGCTGGACGGGGCTTGTACAGATGCCAGCACAACCAGGTCATCACCGTAAAAGTCGAAAGTGCTTAGGCTATCTGCAAACTGCGAGCCAAGCATCGGCTCTTCCATTATGGTTTTGCCATCTTCGTTCAACAGTAACAGACCCGAGTCATTCATTCTGCTGGTTTGATCGCCCTCGCCTGACACCGGCAGAACCAACGTAACTTCTTTGATCTCACCATCGTCATAGTCCGGCCCGGATATAATAAGACGCAATTCACCGCCATCCTGAGCGCTGCCCAATGCCTGTTCAAACGCCGAGGGTTCGATCATTTTAAACGGAGGCTGAATGCGGTCCATGAAGAAATCAGGACGGAACAATATGAAGGCCACCAGAATAAGTGCGACGCTTTCATAGATGCGGCTTTTGGTCAGGAACCAGCCCATTGTGCCTGCTGTGAACACCAGAATGGCAATTGACGCGGTAATAAAGACCAATATCCCCTGTATTAGGGTCACATCAATCAACAACAGATCGGTGTTGAAGATAAACACAAACGGCAGGGCGACGGTGCGCAGGCTGTAGAAGAACGCCACGAAACCTGTACGGATCGCGTCGCCGCCAGACACAGCAGCCGCCGCGAAACTGGCAAGTCCCACGGGCGGTGTCACGTCCGCCATAATGCCAAAGTAGAACACAAACAGGTGCACCGCGATCAGCGGCACGATCAGCCCGTCCTGCGCACCCAGTTCAACGACAACACCGGCCATCAGAGAGGACACAACAATATAGTTTGCCGTGGTCGGCAGGCCCATACCAAGGACCAGGCTCAGCAGGCCTACCAGAACCAGCATGGCAACCAGATTGCCCGCAGACAGGAATTCAACCAGATCGGCCATAACCTGACCAACACCAGTCAGCGTGACCGTGCCAACAATCACACCCGCAGTCGCGGTTGCCAGACCAATACCGATCATGTTGCGCGAGCCAT
>PIVL01000225.1 GCA_003354145.1 Paracoccaceae bacterium | reverse complement strand
GCATATGCATCAGCCACGTTCTGCAGCCGGTCCCGTTCCTGCGCTGCTGCCTGAACATCGCGGAAGGCATCAATCACCGATTCCGGTGGATCAGCTTTGTCAAAGTTGACGCGGACGATATTCACACCACTTTCGTAGCTATCCATCGTCTCTTGGATCAGATCTTTCAGCCGGTCAGCAATGATACCACGATCCCTGTTCAGGATTGGTGCCAGCTCTGACTGGGCAATAATTTCGCGCATCGCCGATTCAGATACGGCCTGAATTGTTTGTTTTGGGTCACGCAGGTTGAACAGGTAATCTGCAGGATCATTGATATTCCAGACCACCTGATAGTCGATATCAACCACGTTTTCATCGCCGGTCAGCATCAACCCATCCTGAGCACCGCGTGCGCCGCCCATATTTTCGGTCTGTTCGCGCGTGACCGCGATCACCTCAGCGGTAACAATTGGCCATGGTGCAAAATTCAGACCAGGATTACCAATCCCCGAAAATCTACCCAGCATCAGCTCAACCGACTGTTCTTCGGGTTTCACTGTGTAAAGGCTGGCGACTAACCAAACCACGGCTGCCGCAATGATACCCAGACCGATGGTGCCTTTGGTAAAGGCTGGGCCGCCTCCGCCTCCCGGTTTACCACCAGTGCCACCGCCACCGCCGCGACCGCCCATAAGGACGCGCAGTTGTTCCTGGCCTTTTTTCATCAATTCATCAATTTCAGGGATCTGCGGACCGTCACCACCGGGTCGGCGATCATCGCCCCCACCGTTGTTTTTGTCACCGCCGTTATTTCCCCGGTTTCCACCGCCGCCCCAAGGGCCACCGTTGTTACCCGCCATAATATGTCGTTCCCTTGTGGTGTCGCCCTTAGCAACGTTGTCTATAACCTGTGTCTTTTGTGGTCAAATTCAAGCAGTGCGCACAGGTGCACGCATTGTTACAATCTCTTCCGACATTGTGGGGTGAACTGCAACCGTTTGGTCGAAATCCTCTTTGGTTGCACCCATTTTTATCGCGATTCCGGCCAATTGGATCATTTCCCCGGCCGCAGGGGCAACAATATGGCAACCCAGCACCTTGCGTGTCTTCTGACTGACCACCAGTTTCATCAACACGCGATCCGGTTTACCAGCAAACGAACTTTGCATTGGCTTAAAGCTTGTCGAATAGACCTCGATCGGTTCCTGTTCGCGTGCATCCTCTTCGCTAAGCCCCACTGTGCCCAGTTCAGGCTGCGTGAAGACCGCACTTGGCACCAGATCGTGATCTACTGGCGTTGGGTTGCCCCGAAACACAGTATCCACAAACACCATCGCTTCGCGGATCGCCACCGGGGTCAGGTTAATACGATTGGTCACATCGCCGATGGCATAAATCGAAGGCACCGCTGTCTGGCTATAGTCATCAACAACGATTTCACCGCGCCGCCCCAGCTTTACGCCGGTTTCCTCAAGCCCCATGCCCGAAGTATTCGGATCACGACCCGTGGCAAACATCACCTGGTCAAAGACCTTTTCATCGCCATTGGTGGCCTTGACCCAAATACGGTCACCTTGTTTGCGCATCTCAAGCACGTTGGTACCGGTACAAATATCAATACCGCTTTCGCGCATATCGGTCGCGATCAGACCACGCGCTTCGTCATCAAATCCGCGCAGGATTTGTGCGCCCCGATAATACTGCATGACTTCAATACCCATGCCGTGCAGTATACAGGCAAATTCACAGGCAATGAACCCACCGCCAACGATCAGGATGGACTTTGGCAATTTCTTTAGATGGAAAATCTCGTTCGAGGTAATGGCCAGTTCGGCCCCCGGCACATCCGGAACCACCGGATGCCCGCCCGTCGCCACCAGAATATGCTTGGCTGTCCTGGTCTCGCCGGTAGACAGTTGCACTGTATGTGCGTCCTTGATTGTGGCGCGCGTATCAAAGCTATCGACGCCGGAATTTGCCAGCAGCTTGCGGTAAATCCCTTCAAGACGGTCTAGCTCTGCCTCAAGTTTGCCGCGAAAACCCGGCCAATCAAATGTCCCGGGCTGAATGTCCCAACCATAGGCCTGCGCCTCGTCCACCATGCTGGAGTAGCCGGATGCAAACACCATCAATTTTTTCGGCACACAGCCCCGGATCACACAAGTACCGCCATAACGGTCCTCTTCAGCAAGCCCAACTTTGGCCCCGGTTTCCCCGGCAGCCACCCGCGCAGCACGCACACCGCCGGACCCTCCGCCAATGACGAACAGATCATAATCAAAACTCATTGCCGGAAACCCTTATTCCGCGAGATCGGTGAACAGGTTTTCGCTCTCGACGAAATCCAGCCTGTCATGTGTCACCGTTCCCTCATTGATATCACGCAATTCAACCCTGCCATCGCCAAAACCGATCACAACGGTGTCACAGATATCAATGAACAGCCCGTTTTCAACCACTCCCGGCATCTGGTTCAATACCATTGCAAGTTGGCGTGGATTGCCAATCCGGTTCAGGTGCAAGTCCAGAATATGATTACCCTCATCGGTAATGAACGGCACCTCTCCATTCATCCGCAACGACGCCTGACGCCCCAGCACATCCATGGATATAAGCGTTTCTTCAATCAGTGCCTGCGTGGTCTGCCAACCAAAAGGGATTACTTCGACGGGCAATGGGAAGGCTCCCAGCGATTCGACTTCTTTACCGATATCAGCGATCACAATCATGCGATCTGACGCGGTCGCGACGATCTTCTCTTGCAACAACGCGCCTCCGCCACCTTTGATCAGGTTCAGATCGCCATCAAATTCATCGGCACCGTCAATGGTCAGATCCAGCCAGCGCGCTTCGTCCAGTGAAATCACGTCAATGCCCACATCCCGCGCCAGTTCAGCGGTGCGGGTCGAGGTTGGAACGCCTTTTATCTTCAGCCCGTCATCACGCACCATCTCGCCGATGCAACGCACCAGCCAAGCGGCAGTGCTGCCGGTTCCCAGCCCGACACGCATCCCGTCTTCAATAAAGTCGGCCGCCCTTTTGGCAGCAACAAATTTGGCTTTGTCGATAGGTGACAAATCTCCGGTCATGACAGCAGCTCCATTGTTTTCTGCGCGTCTTATAGGAAAGTTGTGACCAAGGTGCGAGCGTTGATTTGCACCGCGAACCGATTGATTTGGGCATTTGGTAAACTCTTTCAGACTGGGGAAAGGCAGCTACCTCGGGCGCCAAACAAAAAATGTCTTGCGCGCCGCAGGCGTGCTCCTTTGGATCAAAACCGGCAGTCAGGGTCAGAATTCCGATCACAAAGGTCGCTTTTTGTATGGCGCAGGCCGCGCTCGCCCGGCACAACACCAGCATGACAACGCCTTATCGTCTTCACTATGCGCCCGACAACGCCTCGCTGATCGTCCGGCTTGTGCTGGAAGAGCTTGGCGTGCCCTACACAACAACTCTGGTGGATCGCACGACCCAACAACAGCGCAGCCCGACATATCTGGCGTTAAATCCAAATGGGCTGGTCCCGGTACTTCAAACACCACGGGGTGCAATGTTCGAAACCGGGGCAATCCTTTTGTGGCTGGCTGATACACATGGCGCTTTGGTCCCAATGCCCGTGCATCCAGACCGTGGCAACTTTCTCAAGTGGTTGTTTTTTGTATCCAACACCCTGCATGCCGATATGCGGATGTTGTTTTACCCGAACAAATATGTTGGTTCAGACGCCGCCGCGCAATCCGCTTTGCGCCAGACGTTGCAGTCACGGCTGACCACACATCTATCCAATCTCGACGACATGGTGGCCCAAGATCCGCAAACCCCGATGGTCCTGTCCTATTATATTGCCTGTATTCTGCGCTGGATGGCGCTATACCCGCACGACTCTGATCGCAGTTGGTTTGACCTGACCCGCTTTCCACATCTGCATAAACTGATGACCACACTTGAAACCCGCCCGGCCGTGCACGCCGCCCAAATCGCCGAAGGGTTGGGTCCGACCCCGTTCACCGCCCCCCGATTCGCCACACCTCTAGAAGGATCCGCCACATAATGTTCCTGTCAGTCTTTGATATGTTCAAGGTCGGCGTTGGCCCATCCTCGTCCCACACCATGGGTCCGATGGTCGCCGCCGCACGGTTTCTGGACCAGATGCGCGCCTCGCCCTTTGAATTTGTCGGCTTGCGCGCCTCGCTGCATGGCTCGCTTGCCTTTACCGGCGTAGGCCACGCGACGGATCGCGCCACGATTTTGGGGCTAGCCGGGTTTATGCCGGAAACCTATGACGCTGTGAACGCAGCCAAAGCAATGGCCGAGATCAAAGCGACACACACCGTTACACCTGACGGGCTGGGCATACTGCGGCTCAACCCGACCACCGATCTGATCTTTGACTATGACCACGCCCTGCCCGGCCACGCCAATGGTATGATCCTGATGGCGACGGACAAACAAGGTGATGTGATTTTGCGCGAAAGCTATTACTCGATCGGCGGAGGTTTCGTGATGACCGAGGCCGAGTTGACCGCTGGAAAAGACTCTGACGAAGGTGCACCCGTTCCGTTCCCGTTCAAAACGGCTGCTGAAATGCTGGACATGGCGGCAGAATCCGGCAAATCCATCGCCGCCATGAAACGGATCAACGAAATATCGCGGGGCTGCGAGGCTAGTCTGGCCAAGGGCACTGCCCGTCTTTGGCAGGTAATGCGCGATTGTATGGATCGAGGGCTGGCCACCGATGGTATTCTGCCGGGTGGGCTGAACGTCAAACGCCGGGCCAAAAATATTCACGAGGCACTGCAAGCTGAACGCGGGATGAACCTGACGGCACCACACACCATTAATGACTGGATGAGCGTCTATGCCATGGCCGTCAACGAAGAGAACGCCGCCGGTGGGCAAGTCGTCACCGCCCCCACCAATGGCGCTGCTGGTGTGCTGCCGGCAACGCTGCGCTATTATCTGGATCATGTCCCCGGAGCCTCGAGCACACATGTCGAAGACTTCCTGCTGACCGCCGCTGCGATTGGTGGGTTGGTGAAATTCAATGCCTCTATTTCAGGGGCCGAAGCCGGATGTCAGGCCGAAGTCGGCAGCGCCGCCGCCATGGCTGCCGCAGGTCTTTGTGCGGTTATGGGAGGTAGCCCTGAACAGGTGGAGAATGCGGCCGAGATCGCGCTTGAGCATCATCTTGGCATGACCTGTGATCCGGTGCGCGGGTTGGTGCAGGTGCCGTGCATCGAACGCAATGGGCTTGGTGCCATCAAGGCGGTGTCGGCAGCCAGCCTTGCCTTGCGCGGGGATGGCAGCCATCTGGTGCCGCTGGATACCTGTATCGAAACCATGCGTCAGACCGGGCAGGACATGCACCACAAATATAAAGAGACATCGCTTGGCGGGCTGGCGGTGAATATCCCCAATTGCTAAGTTTGCTTGGCTCCATGTCAACGGCGATTCTCCGCACAAAATGCAACCTGTGCTTGCGCTTTGTGTACGCCGTGCTAGCGTCTAAAGTATGACAAGCGATCAACCGGTACTGGGTATTCTTCTTATGCTGGGCTTTTGCACCCTTGCGCCGATCGGGGACGCAATTGCAAAAGTGCTGGGCTCGACCATTCCCTTGGGCGAACTGCTTCTGGTCCGTTTTGCCGTTCAGGCGATTATCCTTATTCCCATTATGATCTTGACCAGACGTGCCTGGCGTATGAGCAGTCGGTTGCTGCGCATAATACTGCTAAGAACGGTGCTGCACATTGCCGGAATTGGTTCGATGTTCACCGCACTTATGTATCTGCCATTGGCAGACGCGGTGGCCATTGCCTTTGTTATGCCCTTCATCATGCTGTTATTAGGTAAGCACATCCTGAATGAAGAAGTTGGCATGCGTCGCATCCTGGCCTGTGGTGTTGGCTTTATCGGCACTTTGCTGGTTATCCAGCCAAGTTTTGTTCATGTTGGCCTACCTGCTTTGTGGCCGTTGGCAGTGGCCGTCATATTTTCTTTATTCATCCTGACCACGCGCCAAATCGCCCACGAGACCGACCCGGTGACGCTTCAGGCGGTAAGCGGTGTCATGGCATGCGTATTCATCGTGCCCGCGATTTGGGTCGGGCATTTCTTTGGGTTCGAACCTCTGACAATGATTGCTCCTGACAATGTCGAGTGGGTGTTGTTGCTGGTGATCGGGATCCTGGGCACCGGAGCACATCTGTTGATGACCTGGGCATTGCGTTTTGCACCTGCGGCGACGCTGGCACCAATGCAATATCTGGAAATCCCGATTGCGACCGGGGTCGGCTGGCTGGTGTTTCGCGATCTGCCCAACAATCTGGCGGCCCTTGGGATTTGCATCACCATGTCCGCCGGGCTCTATATTTTCAGGCGTGAACAGGTCACTGCTCGGGCAAAGGCGCGTGCACTTAAGAATGATCAGGCGGTACAAGCGCCCGGATAACAACGTCCAGCGCTTTACGTGGGACAATCACCAACATCCCGGGCTTGTCCATTTCCAGCGTGACCGTCCCTGTCGCCCGGTTCGACGTGCCAATCCTTTGGTCAGGAGCAAATGCAAGGTCGTCAATTGGCCATTCCAGACCAGTTGATCTCCCGGTTACCGGCGCCAGAGGAAATAGGGAAACAATATCTCCTGCTGACAATGACAAATCCAGACGCGGCGGGGCATGAAATATCACCTGTGTGAATCCGATTAGTATGCAGGGCTGTTGTGCATGACGCACCAAACTGTTGAACGCTGCCAACTGGTGATCCACACGCGCACCTAAGAAACCAACGGCCAATACCAGCGGTGCATCAATCGCTCTCAGTGCTTTTTCAAAATCGGTACTTTCCTGCTCAGACACAATATGCAGCCGATCCGGCGGTATTTGTGTTGCGTCGCTGGGCGGCAGGGAATCAAAATCGCCAATCACTGCATCAGGAACAATCCCTGCCCGCAAAGCTGCAGATGCACCGCCATCCGCCGCGACCAACTTGGCTGAGCGTTTCAGCACCGATTCCAGATCGTGTTTACCAAGATCACCACCGCCAATCAGGGCAACTGGATCAAAACACTGAACAATACTATCCGACATGGGTGGATTACCGCCTAATTTGGAAACAGATCACATTCTCGCCACAAAATGATACGCTATTGAGCACAGATTCGGACCGCTTTTGACGTTCTGGCATATCAATAGTTTGATCGTAATCAAGTAGAGGACGAGCATCCCATGGTTAACAACAACAAAATTCTTACCGTTTCTTACGGTACCTTCTCTTGCACGCTTGAAGGTTTTGACGATTCGTTTAGCACAATGAAGGCCATAGCCGAATATTTCCGCGACCTTGCATCGGACGACCGCTACTTTGGTGCCGAACCGCCGCAACTGGACGCAGAAATGTTGGCACGTATCGCCCAGCGTCAGATTTCCAGTCCGGTTGCCGCCTATGAAGGCGATTCTGGTATCGTTTTGCGGGCGGGTGAAACCGACACTGTAGACGAGCCGCCCGCACCCGTTGCAAAACCCGCGCCCGTTGCAGAGGTGGCCAAAGCCGCCCCTGAACCCGTTGCTGAGGAATTGGTCGAGGATGCGGTTGAAGAAGCCGAAATCGCTGAAGTCGAAGTGGCCGAGGTCCCTGTTGAGACCCCTGTGCCGGATACGCCTGCTGAGGAAGTCATTGTTCCTGCGGTTACAAACGATGCTGAGCCAGCAGTCGCCGCCCCGAACGTCGCGCCAATGCAAGACTATATTGAGCCCGAAGTTGCCAAAGAAGATGACATTGTTCCGGCCGCCGACAGTATCGCTGCCAAATTGCAGCGCATTCGCGCTGTGGTTTCGCGCAACGAAGCATCAGAAAAAATCGTTGATTTCTCGGAAGACGAACATGCTGACGCGTTTATGGGT
>PIVL01000224.1 GCA_003354145.1 Paracoccaceae bacterium | reverse complement strand
CCGCTTCAGCAACAGCGCTGCAAAGGCGGCCTGACAAACAGGCCGTGATCCCGAGATCTGCCTCGGCAGAATGATGTCCTCACGGGGACGACGGGTGGCATGAGTTCGCAATGGCTGCAGATCCTGCTGTGCTTGCAGCAAGGGCGCTCGAAAGATTGAACCACGTCATCCTTCTTACCCCATCATGAGGCACCATACGTCGACCTCGAAGAGAAGCACGAGCCCCGTGACGGCACATCCGCAAGGAAGATCAATCGCTCAAAAGAAATATAACATGGCATGACCAACCCCCCTCTTGACATAGGCCGCGATAGAGAAGCAGCCATTCGTGCAATTTGCAGCATTTTCAGAGCTTGGATGTTGGCAGTGCGGACACCCGGACTCCGGCCACAAAAACACGACCGCTGCAAGCGGCCCAAATCATGCGTAATTGGGCTGCCTCTGTTCTGAGATCGAGCTTCCGATAGGATCACGGAATAACTGCGAACAAGAGAGATATATGGTGGAATATTTTGCCGATTAGATGTGTCGCCGCGATCTCGTGCGCTGTGTGTTGTCAATGCCACAGAGAATACTACTCGGCCTAGGTCCTGCGAGCGCTTGGCTGCCCCGGCCGGTCTTGCTGTTCTACCGCCGCCTCTGTAGCGTAGTATCAAGCGCAAGACGAAAACGTCGTGCATTTTGCTCAGGGAGGCTCCACCGCTTGCGGGGGAGGGCGATTATTTGGATTTTGTTCAGCTTGTTGTGAGCGGTCTTGCGAACGGCTGCGTTTATGGCTTGATCGCACTAGGATTCGTGCTGATCTACAAGGCGACCGAGGCAGTGAACTTCGCTCAGGGCGATTTCATGATGATCGGGGCTTTTGTCTGTGTCGGCCTTACAAATGCCGAGTATATGGGGCTGAGCTTCTGGCTCGCCATTCCTCTCGCCATGCTCATTATGGCGGCGCTTGGATATGCGTTTGACTGGGGCGTTCTTCGCCACATGTCCGGCCAATCGCAGACCTCGATTGTAATCCTCACCATTGCGCTCGGGTTTATCCTGCGTTTCGCAGCCGGAACGATTTGGAGCCATGAACCTGTTTCGCTGGAGACGCCGTTCGCCGGACAGGATTTGAGGTTCAACGGCATTGTTCTCGGGATTGACGAGATCGCAATCATCGTTGTCACTGTGGTGTTAACGGCTTTGCTGTTCCTATTCTTCTCCAGGACTAAGCTGGGCGTAGCTATGCAGGCGGCGTCGCAGAACCAGCTTGCCGCCTATTATATGGGTATCCCGGTGAAACGCATCCAAAGCATGGTTTGGGCGCTTTCGGGCGCGGTGGCCGCCGTTGCGGGCATCCTCTTTGCGTCAAAGGGGGCGATCGACCCTTCCGCGGGGTTGCTTGGGATCAAGGCGTTCGCCGCTGCGGCCATTGGTGGGTTCGGGTCGCTCCCGGGGGCGTTGATCGGCGGCTTGATCATCGGCTTGGTTGAGCCGTTTTCGTCCCGCTACGGCCCACCGGGCGTCTCTCAGATCGCGCCTTACGCGATTCTTTTGCTGGTGCTAATATTCCGCCCCGGCGGGCTGTTTTCGCAGTCCCAAAAGAAAAAGGTCTAAGCTGATGCGCTTCGTTTTCAAGACCTCCTATGATGCGGATATCCGTTGGTTCAAGCATGGGGCACAGATGTTTTGGTATGCGATCCTGCTGGCCATCATGCTGGCGGTACCGCTGTATTTCATGGCGACAGGCGATCCCTATCTGCTAGGTGAATTCACCTCCGTCCTGATCTTCGCTATCGCCGGCATGGGCCTGATGCTGCTGACCGGACAAACAGGCCTCGTCAGCCTTGGGCACGCGACGTTCATGGCGATGGGATGTTACGCTAACGTCCTGCTGCTGAATGCGGGCGTGCCGTGGCTGATCTCTTTCCCGCTGGTGGGGCTCCTGGCAGGCGTTTTCGGTACCATCATAGCGTTCCCCGTTTTGCGACTCCATGGGGTCTACCTGGCCTTGGCGACGCTGGCGATGTCGATCCTCACGGGTGATTTCATTATTTTGGGAGAGGCATGGACGGGCGGCGTCAGCGGAATCGCGGTGCCTGACATTTCGATCTTCGGCTACGGCGTGAACAAGTACGCCAATCCCTATGCTTATTATTATGTTGTTCTGGCGGTCGTGTTGATCGTGCTGGCATTTTACCGCAACCTTTTGCGGTCACCGACGGGACGGAGCTTTGCGGCTGTGCGGGATTCAGAGATCTCGGCGCAGGCGATGGGTATCAACCTGACACGCACAAAGGCGACCTCGTTTTTCTTCTCTTGCGCCGCTGCCGGGTTGGCGGGCGCACTCTTCGGCCACAACGCGACTTATGTGACGCACGAGACCTTTGACGTGGTGATGTCGATCACCCTCTTGCTGATGATTGTGATCGGCGGGCTGGGGTTCATCCACGGCGCTTTTCTGGGAGCGATTGTCGTCGGTTTGATCCCAGTGTTGATTGCCAACGGGCGATCATTCCTTGCGACGACTTTCGATGTCAACATCAACATTCCTGGACTGGAAAGCGCGATGTTTGCTTCAATCCTGATTGGGTTCATCCTGTTTGAGCCTATGGGGCTTTATGGCCGGTGGCTTAAGATCCGAACATATTTCGAACTGTTTCCGTTCTACCGAAAAGATATGTTTCGCCGTCAGAAATCATACCTGAAGACGGAACGCGTGAAATGAGCTTGTTGCAGATCAGGAACGTCACACAACGGTTTGGCGGCGTCGTTGCCGTCAACGATGTCTCGATGCATGTGGATGAAGGCGAAGTGTTCGCTCTTGTTGGCCCGAACGGCGCGGGCAAGTCGACGATCTTCAACCTACTGTCCCGGTTTTATACACCTGCGGGCGGTTCGATCACTTTTGACGGGCACGATCTGATGAAACTGTCACCAGATCAGGTGCCGTCGCTCGGAGTCGCCCGGACATTCCAGAATATAGAATTGTTCGAACAAGCCACAGTGCTTCAGAACTTGCTTGTCGGTCGGCACCGTCATCGCAAGACCTCTGTGCTCGCCGAAGCATTTTTCACCAGAAAAGTGTGGGAGGAGGAGCGGCACCATCGGCATGCCGCAGAGCAGGTGATCGACTTCCTGAATCTCCAGGCCTACCGCGACAAGTTGATCGCCGGCCTGCCTTATGGCGTGCGCAAGGTGGTGGAATTGGGCCGTGCGCTGGCGACAGAGCCCAAGCTCCTCTTGCTTGATGAGCCGGCCTCCGGGCTCTCGGTCGAAGAGACGCAGGACATGGCGTTCTGGATTGAGGACATACAGAAGCAGATGGGGATCACCGTTCTGATGGTAGAGCATGACATGGGGTTGGTCTCTGCTGTTTCGGATCGGGTTCTGGCCCTTGCCGACGGCAAAGAGCTGGCAACGGGCAAACCGTCAGAGGTGCAGTCACATCCAGCCGTGATCGAGGCGTATCTCGGCACCAGCGGAATCGCCAAGGGCGGAACCGCGCCGGTTCGAAGCACTGCCGAAGACGCTGCGCAAAAGACAGGAGACGTGGCATGAGCGGTGCTGATGATGTTATCCTGCGCGTCGACAATCTCGAAAGCTATTATGGCCCGATCATGGCCATCCGCGGTGTGTCTCTTGAGGTACGCAAGGGGCAAATCGTGACAGTGCTTGGGGCGAATGGCGCGGGAAAAACGACCCTTTTGAAAACGATCTCTGGGGTGATGGATCCCGAAAAAGGTATCGTGGTTCTGGAGGGAAAAGAGATTCAGGGTTCAGAGCCCAATGAGATTGTCTACAAAGGCATGGTCCATGTTCCCGAAGGGCGGGAGATCTTCCCCTTGCTGACGGTGGCCGAGAACATCGCGATGGGTGCCTATACTCGTTCTGACAAAGCCGAAATTGCTCGCGACACGGAGATGGTCTATTCCTATTTTCCGATCCTGAAAGAGCGGATGGCGCAGGCGGCTGGCACCCTTTCGGGCGGTCAGCAACAGATGCTGGCCATTGGCCGAGGCCTGATGGCGCGGCCTCATCTGATGCTCCTTGATGAGCCGAGCCTTGGCCTCTCGCCCCTGCTGACGGAAGAGATATTTGGTATCATCAACAGGTTGAACAAGGAACAGAGCGTCACGATGATGCTCGTCGAGCAAAACGCAGCCGTCGCACTCAGCGTCGCGGACTATGGATATGTCATGGAGTTGGGGCGTATCGTGATGGCGGATGACGCGATGACGCTGGCGTCTTCGAAGGATGTTCAGGAGTTTTATCTGGGCATCAGCGAAGGCGAGAACCAGCGCGGACAGCGCCGCTGGAAACAGCGCAAGACATGGCGATGAGCGGCGCGATGAAGGGAGAGCTTTGATGGACGCAATTACACACAAGACAACCGATGCGCCCGCCCAACGAGTTGTGAACGGTCTGTCGATCAACGTCGACATGGCACAGGGCCCCTTCCTGATTGACGACTGTGATACACTGCCGAAACTCTTTCAGAAACGCTGCGCTGAGTTGGGGGAGCGGGTCGCACAACGCGAAAAGGACTACGGCATCTGGCTGTCGTATTCGTGGAATGATTTTTATGCGAACGCGAAGCTGATTGGCCTTGGCCTGGTGTCACTAGGACTGAAACGGGGCGAAGTGGTCTCGATCCTGTCGGAAGATAACAAGGAATGGCTTTACACTGACCTTGGGACACAATGCGTCGGCGGCATAGGCTCGGGCATCTATACAACTGATAGCGCCGTGCAACTCGCCTACTTAATAAACGACAGTGACAGCCGATTCCTGTTCATTGAAAACGACGAGCAACTAGACAAGTACCTCGCCGTGAAAGATCAGACACCTGGTGTGGCCCGCGTTATTGTCTATGACCGTGAGGGGCTGCATGATTTTGACGAGGATGGAGTTATCTTTGTTGATGAACTCTATGCGCTTGGCCGCGATTACGACAAAGCCAACCCTGGCGTTTTTGAGGCCGAAATCTCGCTCTCGACGCCCGACGACACGGCGATCCTCGTCTATACGTCGGGTACGACGGGTATGCCCAAAGGTGCGATGATCGGGCAGGGCAATATCATGTATTCGCTGTCATCTTCGATGCAGAACGCGACTGTCTACGAAACCGACGATCAGATATGCTTTCTGCCGCTTTGCCATATTCTGGAGCGGTTGTTTTCCGGCTTCGCGCCGATCGCGTTCAAATCGACGGTGAACTTTGCCGAAAGCCCGGAAACTGTGTTCGACAATCTGCAAGAGGTCTCGCCCCAAACCTTCGTGGCGGTCCCCCGCCTCTGGGAAAAGATTTACTCGCGCGTCGCGATCCTGGTCGGTGACAGTACCAGGTTGCAGAAATGGGCGTTCACCCAGGCCATCGCCGCGGGTGCCAAAAAGGCCGAGTTTGAGGCGGAGGGGAAACCTGTGCCGAGGGGCGCGGCGCTGGCTTACAAGTTCTGGGACGTCGTGGTGCTCAAGAATATTCGCCGGATGCTTGGCATGGATCGGCTGCGTCGGGGCGGGTCCGGCGCTGCGCCGATCTCGCCCGACCTTCTCGCCTGGTTTGCCTGCATCGGCGTACCTGTGCTGGAAGGCTACGGGATGACCGAAAGCTCGGGCATCATCACAATCAATAGGCTTGGCGGCAACCGGGTCGGCACAGTCGGCACTCCAGTGGAGGGCGCGGAAATTCGCATCGCCGACGGCGGCGAAATTCAGTACCGCGCGGGCAACGTCTTTCAGGGCTATTGGAAAAAGCCGGAAAAAACCGCCGAGACGATCACCGAAGACGGGTGGCTTCGCACCGGCGATGTTGGCTTTGTCGACAATCAAGGATACTTGAAAATCACCGGCCGGATGAAGGACATCATCATCACTGCGGGTGGCAAAAACATCAGCCCCGCCGAGATCGAGAACCGTCTGAAATTCTCGCCCTTCATCACTGATGTCGTGGTGATTGGCGACAAGCGGAAATTCCTCTCTTGCCTTGTAATGATTGATCAGGAGAATGTGGAGAAATTTGCGCAAGATCGCCGCATCCCCTTTAACAATTTCGCATCGCTCTGCGCCGCGACCGAAGTTCAAGAGTTGATACGGGGTGTGATCGATGAGGTGAACAAGGATTTCGCACGTGTTGAACAGATTAAGGATTTCCGTCTGATAGACGTGCTCCTGACCACCGAAGACGATGAATTGACGCCGACACTAAAGTTGAAGCGCAACTTTGTGGAAACCAAGCACGCGGCGTTGATCGCGGCTATGTATGACTGAAAGACCAAGACACAGAAAATTTCCATGGGAGGAAACTGAATGAAACTGATGAAACACATGACGTTCGCAGTCGCGGCCGCCGCAATGGTTGCAACAGCGGCGATGGCCGAGCAGGGCGTGACCGACACCGAAGTCCTGATTGGATCGAACAATGATCTGTCCGGTCCGTTTGCCGCGTTTGGTGCCCCGGCGACCAAAGCCGCGCAGATGTATTTTGACGAGGTGAATGCAGCAGGTGGGGTGCATGGCCGTCAGATCCGCTTTGTGGTCGAAGACCATGGCTATCAGATGCCCAAAGCCATCGCGGGCATGAACAAGCTGATCAATGGCGACAAGGTCTTTGCGATGCTGCTGTCACTTGGCACGCCGATGAACATCGCCGCCTTCAAACTGCAGGATGCGCGCAATATTCCCAACGTCTCGCCGCTGTCGGCAGCCCGCCAGATGAACGAGCCGCATCACCCGCTGCATTACGCCGGCACGGCGTCCTATTACGAGCAGATCCGGGTGGGCGTGAAATATCTCGCCGAGCAAAAGGGACTGTCAAAAGTCTGCTCAATGTACTTGCCGACCGATTTTGGTCAGGAGATCAAACAGGGTTCGGCGGATATCGCGGCCGAGATTGACGGGTTGGAATTTGTCACCGAGACGACGCACAAGCCGGATGACGCTGATTTTGTCGGCTCGCTTCAGAAGCTTCAGGCCGAGGGTTGCGAGATCGTGACGATGGCGCTTGGCGTGCGGCAGGTGATCACCGTTTCGGGCACGGCCAAGAAACTGGGTATGGATGATCTTGTACTGCTGAATGCCTCGGCTGGGTTCCACACCGTGATGGCCAAAGTGCCGGGTGGCATCACCGAAGGACTGTACGCAGCTGCAGGTTGGGCGGACCTCCTGTCGCGCATGGACAAACCCGAAGTTCAAAAGTTCTTCAAGGACTACACCACTTTGACGGGAGAGAAACTGCCGAGTACCGGTGCCTTGCTGGGGTATTCCGCCGCCATCACACTGGTCAAAGCGTTGGAGGGCGCAGGCCCTGACCTGACTGCCGCCAGCTTCCAGAAAGGCATGGAGAGCCTGAATTTTGAGGATGTCATCTCGGGCAACACCGTCGATTACTCGGCCGAAGAGCATCAGGGCGCGGACGAAATTATCATTTCGGTGATCGAAAACGGCGACTGGAAAGAAATCGCGCGCCAGTAAGGCAAGCATCACTAAAAAGATACGAAGGGGTGCTGGCGTCAGCGCCCCTTTTTCACACAAGGATGGCACCAAGAAACTCATCGTCGTTCAGCAATTGGTTTGCACTTGATTGGACTAGGGCGATGACTTGCCCTGCGAAAAATTCAAAATTCGATCCCGGTAACCTTTGGTTTTTGGCGTTGGTTTGGGCTCGAAGTCGTCGTTGAGCCGTGGGACCCACGATTTCTGGGCTGAATGACTGCTTTTAGGATTTATAAGATAACGATTTGCACCCGCAGCGAAGGTCCGCTGTCATTGTGTCCCAAATAATGGCGTTGTTGCATGTGTGGATGCCTCCTCCCGACGGCATCATAGTGCCAATGTCCGCGGTCAAGGCCGCAAGATAACGGAGGAAGCATCCATGAAGGAAGTTACAATAATTGGTATTGACTTGGCAAAGTCTGT
>PIVL01000223.1 GCA_003354145.1 Paracoccaceae bacterium | reverse complement strand
TGATTGCGATGCGAACCGCATCACGGCGAAACTCGTCGGTGTATCGTATTGCCATCTCTTATCTCCTTCACAGCAAACATTGCTCCAAAGAGACCGGAACTAAACCGGGACAAGTCCAGACGGGATCGAGTGTTGTGCAGAAAGTCACCTCAGGCATCACTCGGTATTTGTGACGAAACTCCAATCTATTTGCTTGATGACTTCTCCCATATCTTCGACATATCGGCGGAACCGTGTTTTTTCGCGAAGTAACAAACTGACTCGGCGCTGATCGGACAAATTGGAAATATTTCGGAACTTCACTTCCAACGGCGCGGCACTCGCAACCGCCTGCGGCAGAATGGTGACCCAGTTTCCCGATCGAACCATGGTGATCAGCGAGAGCGTATTTCGTGCGGACAGTTTCGTCCCTGCGGTGGCCGCATGAAAACCGGGCGTGTCAATTGTCTGGCATAGATCGTTATGAATGAAGTTAGAAGATGCAACTTGCTCGATCGTTGGAGTCGATTTCTGTTGAGCAAGCCGGTGATTGGGTGCGCAGATCAGCCCGAAGCGATCGGAAAACAAGTGCGATTGCCGGATGCCGTTCAAGCGGTGCTTTGGTGATGCGATCCCGATGTCGGCCTGTCCCCTCATTAGAGCGTCAACCACTTGTACGGAATCGGCGTCTCTGAGTTCAATGTTAATCCCTGGGTAACGGCGCGAGAACACCTTGACGATCTTTGGGAAGACAGTGCTGGCTACTGAGGGAACTGACGCTATGCGGATCAGTCCCTGCGGCGTGTTTGCAGAGGTTTCAATCATGTGAATGGCTTCATCGAATTGGCGTAATTCAGCCCGGGCAATTTCAAAGACCTGCTCGCCAAAAGGTGTCAGCCGGTTTTTTCGATCGCTCTTGAAAAGACGTTGACCCAGATGGGCTTCGAGTTGTTTGAGAGTCATGGAAACCGCGGATTGAGTGCGGCCCAGCCGGGCGGCGGCATCGGCCAGATTTCCCGTCTGAGCGACAATACTGAAACAGCGGAGCATTTCGATTTTGATTGCCATATTTCAATTTTCTTGAAATTTGTTTCAGTTGTTTAAGTTTGACTGATGCCACGCGCAGAGTCCATTCTCGATCAAATCAACGCCGTGGAAATTGAAATGATCGAAACCAAACTGAACTTGATCGCTGGTGGCAGGATGGTCTGCGAAAGCGAGGTTGAAAACCGCAGCCCCTCTGACCTTGGCGATCTAGTCGGGAACTTTGCTCAGGCAAGTGCCAATCAACTTGAGGCCGCGGACATCAACGCCGGAACACTTGTCTGATGCGGATCGATAACCTGCAGTATGCCAATTGGTCCGAAAAGGTCTTTCGCCAGATGCGCGAAGGTGGTTTGGACGCTGTTCAGGTCACAATTGCCTACCACGAGAACTTTCGTGAAACGGTCCAGAACTTTGAAAAATGGAACCGCTGGTTCGAGAAATTCCCAAACCTGATCATGAAAGGTAAATGCGCCAGAGATGTGGATCGCGCGAAGGAAACGGGCCGCACGGCGATTTTCTTCGGATTTCAGAACCCAAGTCCAATCGAAGACGATATCGGACTTGTCGAAATCGTCCACACGCTGGGTGCGCGTTTCATGCAGCTGAGTTATAATAACCAGTCATTGCTCGCGACCGGGTGCTACGAGGCCGAAGATAGCGGCATCACCCGCATGGGCAAGCAGGTCATTAGGGAAATGAACCGTGTTGGTCTGGTAATCGATATGAGTCATTCAGCAGATCGCTCAACAATCGAGGCGGCTGAAATATCCGAGCGTCCCATCGCCATCACCCATGCAAACCCTCACGAATGGTCCCCGGCACTGCGCAATAAGAAAGACGACGTTATTCGCGCGGTAACGGAAAGGGGAGGCATGATTGGATTTTCACTTTATCCGCATCACCTCAAAAACAAGTCGGACTGCACGCTCGAAAGTTTCTGCGTGATGATCGCACGCACCGCAGACAAATACGGGGTCGAGCATCTGGGGATCGGCTCAGATCTTTGTCAGGATCAACCCGACAGCGTGGTTGAATGGATGCGTGTGGGTCGCTGGTCCAAAGAGATCGACTATGGCGAGGGCTCTGCCACTGACGCGGGATTTCCTACGATGCCAGGCTGGTTTCGCGACAACCGAGACTTTGGAAATATCGAAAAGGGGCTCGTTTCCGTCGGAATGAGCACCAAAGAGGTCGCAGGTGTCATGGGTGGAAACTGGCACCGGTTCTACGCTGAAAACTTCACGCCTCGGGGATGACGTTCATGTTTCGATCGCAAAGCACCTTGATTTCACGACGCGAACCGGCGCAGGTAATGCGCCTATCCCGGTTGGGCTCGTTACATCAATGTCGACTAAGCTTCATGCGCATACTGACCCGTCGGATGGCACGCGAAGGCTGGAACTTTTCGCGGCCTGTGTTCGATGTTGACGATCAGGGCGTAGGCCATGCGGTCTATACCGCCCAAGGTCCCGACAGGGTCTATTCGCTGGTGGCTTTCGCTCATGATCTGCCAGACGAGATGCGCTCGGACCGCGTGATTGCCGAGGCGTGGGACGCCACATTCACACTGTTTGACGGGGTGCCGGATGCAGCGGATATCGATCGACTGTCACAGAATGTCCCTTTGCAAGAGGCGGGGCGCGTCAGCGAATGTGAACTATCCTTGTCGCGCGCCAACCGGTCGGTCAGGCTGTGGGCGCATGTGGTCGATGCGCTGGCCAAAGGCCAACAGCCAGATGCGGAACAGATCGCGCAGGTCGGGTATTTGATGCGCACAACGGCGGTTTACGGTTCGGGTAAATTCGGTGCTGCGGATCGCGAAAAGATCGCCCACCGACCGGAAATGCAGGCCCCGTTTCAGGCCGAGATGCTGTCGGTTTATCTGACCCGTGTGTTCGTACGCGATCTGGTCCAACACATGGCGCGTGCCAAGGGGGGTGATGACGCTGTTGATCTGGACCCATCGATTGCGCGCAGACTTGGCATCGGAAATTCCACTGGTCTTGGCATGGCACCATTTATCATCAACCATCCCGTATTATTCAACAACTGGATCATGGCCCGCGAAGAGGCAATAGCCCGCGTGCGCAGCATCGCAACCGCGAGCCCAAGCGAAGTTGCGGAATTCCTTAGCCTGTTACGGCGGTCTGAAAAGTCCGTCGCGCGGTGGCGGACTTCTCACGAGATTCAAATTGAAAAAGTTGCTGCCTTGCGTTCGGACATAGAAAAGCTGAACGCGTTCATTCTTGAAAGCGGGCTGTGTGGCGACCATCCATGGGACAAGCTGAGCAACTGGGCCGAGGCCAACCTGTCAGAAGAGGGGCAGGAGTTTGTTGCTTCGCTGATGCTTGAACCCTACGGCGATCAGGTGGACGATCTGGCGCGAGACATGTCCGACGCGAACAAAGATGCCTTTTGCATTGATGGCAGTATGACCATCAGACAGGTTAGTACATTAGTCGAAAACTGCTTTGGTTGGGCGTTGTCGTTGGATTGGTCTGCGCGGGAAAATTGCGCACGCGGTTGGTACGTGTCCGAGGAAAAACTTGAACCGCGTTTGGGTGAGCGATTTGACGAACCAATTGCCGACTACGAACAGCCCTTGGCACCAGCCCGCGATGCAGCGGCCACACATGCGGCACTGGCGGGGTGGGATGCCGATCTGCCAATCGCCGAATTCCTGCTTCACTACCCCGAACACCGCCATACGATCCGACGCGCTCAATTAAGTGCGGCCGCCCCTTATGCCGAGATTAGGGACAACACGATCAGTGCCTCGGTTCTGCCCATTGATATGCTTCGCGCCAAGCTCTCGTTTTTTGGTGCCACGCATTTCGACCCGCGTTCCGACCGCTGGGTGCGGATATGCATGTACTCAGGAGCGCCATATCCCGAAGAGCTGGCCACCGAAAACGCCGATTTGTGGATCTATCCCGAGGTGCAGTCATGAGCGTTTCATTGAACGAGGTTGAGGCTATCGCCAAAAAGGCCACCCGCGGGGCAGGGTACAGCTGGGGTATGGCCGAGGAGGCCGGCAGGGCTACACGATGGTTGTGCGCACAAGGGTTTGACGGGTGCGCGTCGCTGGCAGCGTTGCTGGGAAGAACGGAAGGGGCAGAGCTTGCCAATCTGACGCCCAGGGCTTTCACCGGGGAATGGGACGCACCATCAGGTGCGTTATGCCCAATTCTGGCAGGCGCAGCTTTGTCTGACTGCGCTGCACGGCTCAAGCAGGCTGAAATCCAGATGGTGACTGTTGTTGAACCCATAATGATACTTCCATTTGCCGCCACAACAGCGCGGCAACTAGGGACGACGATCAACGTAGAGTGGCCAGGCCTGAGCGCTACGACTAATGGGGCCGAGATCAGCGTAAGCGACGGCGCAAGCATGGCTGCCACCAAGGTTGGGCTGAAAATCCGCGAGGGGGGCGCCCTAGGTCGGACAGCACCTCGCCAAACACGCGCCGCTCCGCAAGCCGCCGATTGGGACAGACTTCAGTTGTTCGCGTCGCGCACCCACGCCCCCGCCACCGAGGAATCGCGCATTCTTGGGGCTGGTGGCGATGTTTCCGACAACGATTGATCCGAGGAAGCCATGATTGAGACCAAGACACTCAGCCTGCAAGAAATTGAAGACCTTTCTTTCCGTGCGCTTGTTGCGTCCGGAACATCGGAAGAAAACGCGCGCCCGCTAGCCGTGGCAACGGCCGCAACCGAAGCAGATGGAGTGGCTAGTCACGGACTTGCCTATATCCCGATCTATGCCGAACACGTTCAATGTGGAAAGGTAGACGGACAAGCCCGCCCGGTGTTGGACCGATCACGCCCTGGCGTGATTAAGGTTGATGCCGCCACAGGGTTTGCGCATTCAGCCATCGACATGGGTTTCGAGCAGCTGATACCGCTTGCCCGCGAACAGGGCGTGGCCGCTCTGGCCATTCACAACAGCTATAATTGTGGTGTTCTGGGCTATCACACTTATCGGCTGGCCGTGGCCGGGCTGGTAGGTCTTGGCTTTACCAACGCGCCTGCATCTATCGCGCCGTCTGGTGGACATAAACCCGTTGTTGGCACCAATCCGTTTTCGATTGCGGGGCCTGGGGTCAACGGTGAACCCGCCATCCTGATCGACCAAAGTGCCAGCACAATCGCCAAAAGCGAAGTCATGAAACACGCCCGCGAAGGACGACCCATACCCGTCGGTTGGGCGTTAGATGATGAAGGCAACCCGACCACGAATCCGAACGCCGGGCTTAAAGGGTCCATGGCGCCTTTGGGTGGCTACAAAGGGGTTGGTATCGCGCTTTTGGTCGAGATGCTGGCCGCCGCGCTCAGCGGTGCAACGCTTGGTATCCACGCTTCTCCGTTCTCGGGAACGGCGGGTGGGCCGCCGAAAACCGGTCAGTTCTTTTTGGCAATCGACCCCGCAGCCACATCCGGTGGCTATTTTGCAGAACGGATCAGTGACCTGACCACGGCGATCCTCGAGCAGGACGGTACACATTTGCCCGGCGACGGGCGCAAGACCAAACGCATTGCAGCGCGTGAACACGGGGTCGCGGTCAACGTCGTTACCCTGGCAAAAATCGAGGCGCTGCTTGGCTAGACGAGTTCCGCCATTGGTACGGCGGGTAGCGACAGGAGGACAATAGCAGGCCAATTTGGCCGCAACACGAGAAACGAACAACAAAGCGAACAGGGAGAATATCGATGTCAATCAAACCACCGTTTACGGAACTGGAGATAAAGAAAGCCGCGTCCGGCTTTTACGAGGGCCACAGCGTCGAAATTGCCTTATTAAGCAAAGGCATCATGGTTGCGCTGGTGCTCTGGGCCTTGATTTGGCCAGCAAATGCGAACAGCGTCCTGGGCAGTCTGAACTGGCGGTTGCTCGGGGATTTTAACGTATTCTACATTATCATCGTCGGGCTTTTCGCCTTCTTCCTTTTAGTGGTGGCATTGTTGCCACAAACCGGTAAGCGCGTCATGGGTCGCGCCGGAGAGGCGCCAGAGTTTTCGAATTTTTCATGGTTTTCCATGATGTTTGGCGCTGGCTTGGGTGTTGGTCTGATGGTTTTCGCCACAGCTGAGCCTTTGGGCCTGTGGGGGTCAAACCCGCTGACCGTTTCCGGAGAAGTGGTCGGGAATACCGAGGATGCGTTGACCAGCGGGTATCGCTATACCTTCCTGCACTATGGGTTTCATGCTTGGGCAATTTATGTGACGACCGGTTTGTCACTTGCCTATTATGCCTATACCCGCAACATGCCATTGACGATACGGTCGGCTCTGACACCGTTGTTTGGGAAATATGTCAACGGGTTTTTTGGTCATGTTGTTGACGTTCTAGGCGTTGTCGCCACCATCTTGGGCGTTTCGGTAACAATCGGTTTCGGCGTCAGCCAGTTCATCGATGGAGCTTATGCCATTACCGGTATGGACTGGATGATGGATATGACAGGTGAGGCACCCAAGCCAGGGACTGTTGGTCTGATTGCCGGTTTGTTGGTCATCATGGGACTGTCGATAATTTCGGCGGTTTCGGGGGTCGGCCGAGGGGTGAAATATCTGTCGAACCTTAATCTGGTTTTGTCGGTCATCCTGTTGTTGACCTTTGTCATTTTCGGGTCGTTCTTGTTTGCGATGACAACCTATGCCACAGCATTTGCGGACTACATCCTGCACTTTATTTCGCTTAGTTTTGGCGCCTATGGTCCACAATCCGCAGATGCCTTTGCTGCTGCTTTGCCTGAGGCCGCGAAACCCTTTGCCGGTGATCTGATGGCAGGCGCAACCAACGCCTGGGGTTCGCTGGGTGGGTTCAAATCGGGGCTGGAAGGTCCGGCGGCAGAACTACCAGCCGAAACCCTTGCTGCGGTTTATGACGCGGGCAATGCCGGACGCCAGTTTGGTTGGCAGGCCGGGTGGACCACCTTTTATTGGGCTTGGTGGATCGCATTTTCGCCATTTGTCGGCCTGTTTCTGGCGCGTATCTCAAAAGGGCGGACCGTTCGCGAGTTCATTATTGGATGCGTTTTTGCCCCTGCGATGGTGTGTTTTGCCTGGATGACAATTTTGGGTGCGACAGCGATTGAACTGGAACTGAGTGGTGTTGCAAATGGTGAAATCCTTGCCGCGTCCAACACTGCCAAGTTGTTTGTCACACTGGGCGAAATGATCTCGGGTGGGTTTTTGACCGGAATTACCATTATGTGCGTAGTCCTGATCATGACCTTCCTGGTGACGTCGGCAGACTCTGGCATTCTGGTGATGAACACCATCATGTCTGGTGGTGCGCAGGAAACTGGTGTCAAGCACCGCATCGTTTGGGGCATTATCCTAACCCTTGTGATTGGCACCTTGCTGATCGCAGGTAAGACCAATGGTGGCGCAGATCCGATGGAGGCGTTGAAAAGCGCAATGATTATCGGCGCGCTTCCGTTCACAATGGTTATGGGGCTGATGTGTATAGCCCTTGCCAAAGCGCTTTATCGTGACGGCAAGCGGGAGATGTTCGGGGCAGCAGACCTAGGCGCTGCTGAATGATAAACCACCGGACGGGGTCTGTTGCCCCGTCCGGAGATTTTAGTTTGACACCTGACATGTCAATTTTGTTCGGCGATGCTGGTTGCATCCTTCTGCAACAAAAAGACAAGGCCTCTGAGCGACAATCCACTCGGGTTCTGTCGCGAAGTTTTTCGGTTTTGGTTTCAAACGTTTGTCGATAGGCGTTTCTATCTGAACTTTTCCCGATGAGTGTGATTTCAAAATGATCGATTTCAAAGGCTGCCATTATCCAAAATCAGTGGTGCTTTATGCGGTGACCTTCTATCTGCGCTACCCTGTATCCTATCGGGATCTGGAAGAGATTAT